>CAZBLS010000001.1:0-71992 GCA_964492705.1 uncultured Oscillospiraceae bacterium
TCATAATCCCAAACGGCAACTTTCTGAATTTCGTGAGAAGTACGGAAGCCGTCAAAGAAGTTAAGGAAAGGTACTCTGCCTTCGATTGCCGCAAGGTGCGCAACGGGAGCAAGGTCCATAACTTCCTGAGGATTTGTTTCCGCCATCATTGCGAAACCGGTCTGACGGCAGGCATAAACGTCGGAATGGTCACCGAAAATGTTAAGTGCGTGGCTTGCTACGCAACGGGCTGAAACGTGGAATACACAGGGAAGCAATTCACCTGCAATCTTGTACATATTGGGGATCATAAGAAGCAATCCCTGTGATGCGGTATAGGTTGTTGTAAGGGCACCTGCCGCCAACGAACCGTGAACCGTACCCGACGCACCTGCCTCGGACTGCATCTCGGCTACCTTTACGGTTGAACCGAAAATATTTTTGCGACCTGCCGCCGACCACTGGTCAACGTAATCTGCCATGGGACTTGACGGTGTTATGGGATAAATACCGGCAACTTCGGTAAACGCATAACTTACGTGAGCAGCGGCGTTATTACCGTCCATGGTCTGGAACTTTCTTGCCATAAAAATTTCCTCCTAATTATTTACACGGTTAACTGTGCCTTTGCGCAATAACCGAATTTTATCTTATATATAATACCACTTTTAAGCAATTTCGTAAACGGGTTTTTACGTTAAAATTGTGTTAAACTCCAAGTTAGCAGTGACTAACAGTCTGTTTTCGCTTGATTTTTATCTTTATGTGTGATACAATCAACGAAATCTTTTTAAAAAAAGGAATGAAAAACTTATGCGAATGCGCAGGAAAAGAAATTTAGATACATTTATAGCATCCTACCCCGATTTGCTCACCGTGCCCGAAAGAACGGACAAAAACGTACAAAAGGCGCTTGAACACAAAGAATATATTGACTTTAAAACTCTTTTTAACGTTGACAGTATCGAACTTGAAATCGGTTGCGGAAAAGGTGCGTTTATTTGCGAACTTGCAAAGCGCAATCCGAATAAAGGTTTTGTTGCTGTGGAAGTAAGCAAAAATGTTATTGTGGAGGGTTGTAAAAAAGCACGGGAAGAAAACTTAACTAACGTTCATTTTCTTAACTGTCCTGCGGAACTTTTGCCCTGCTATCTTGAAGAAAACAGCGTGGACAGAATTTATCTTAATTTTTCCTGTCCCTATCCCAAATACACTTACGCATCCCATAGGCTCACCAACCCCCGTTTTCTTCTGTCCTACCTTTCGTACCTGAAAAAGGACGGCGAAATACATCAAAAAACCGACAATATGCACTTTTTCGAATATTCCCTTGAACAGTATTCTTCCTGCGGATACGGAATAAAAAACATATCTCTTGATTTGCACGCATCGGATTTTGAGGGCAATATCGTAACCGAATACGAAAAGAAATTTTCGGATATGGGTATGCCCATATACCGTGCGGAAGCATATATTAAAGCGGAAAAATAACGTCACGGTTGTATTTGCAAAAAATCTGTATTCCCGTATTTTTTAACTGCACCGATGTTAAAATTTCGGCGACAAAATATCTGCCGTGCCGTCTCCGTTTTCTTTTAAATGAAATTATATTGTCTGAAATCATATCAAAAGCACGTTTTTCACCTTTCCCTCAAAAAATACTTTTTTTGATAAAACAGTTGACACGGTCGCATCTCTCTGTTATACTTGTAATACAATTGTAACATTTAAGGAGTTTATTTTCGTGTTAAAATACTATTTAACGGGGCTTACCGTAACCATTCTTGTGGCACTTTCGGCAGCATTTCCCGTATTTGCCGAGGAGAGCGACACAAACATCGATTCCTCCGTACAAGAGTCGTCATACCCCACCCTTGATTTAACCGCAAACGGCTTTGACGTGGTAAATCTTCAATGCAGATTGAGGGATTTGGGCTACTACAACTATAAAATAACAGGTTATTACGGAGATCTCACCAAGCACTCGGTAAAACTTTTCCAAAAATACAACAACGTAAAAGAAACCGGCGTTGCGGACAGCGCAACAAATGCGGTACTTTACGAAAATACCGCCGTGCGTATGCCTATGGACGGCATTGACTCTTCGGCGGACAGGTTCGGCAATACGCCTACTCCCAAACCAACACCGAAGCCCACCAAACAACCGTCTGCAAGCAACGGTTCGGGCAACAATTCAAACAGCAATTCAAACAGCGGCTCAAATAACGGAAGTAAGAAAGTTGCCGTAGGTTCGTACACCGATTGGTCGGAAGTCAAAAACGTCTTCACAAAAGGAACCGTTGCCACCGTGTACGATTTCGATACGGGAATTTCGTGGAAAGTTAAACGTACGGGCGGAAGCAAACACGCCGACGTGGAACCTGTTTCAAAGGAAGATACCGCATTATATCAAAAGGCGCTGGGCAAGTACTACAAAAACTGGAAACGTCACGCTTGTGTGGTTGTGGTAAACGGTCACCGTTATGCCGCTTCCTACCACGGCTATCCTCACGGCTATGACGGCATCTCTTCAAATAATATGACAGGTCATTACTGCATACACTTTAAAAATTCACGCACCCACTGTTCAAACAAGATTGACCCCGATCATCAGGCTTGCGTGAAAAAAGCCGCCGGAATTTAAATTTAAGACAGTCTGAACGCATTGCATTCAGGCTGTTTTTTTACCTATTCCGTACACCCATATGCAATTTAATTTATTCATTCAGCAGATTACTTTCCCTTATATCTTTGCGGAATTTTCACCGACCGCAAAGCATTCCTGTATGTTTCATTTTCAGCACAGCCTTTGCATTTTTTAAAATGCCGACGTTTTTTACAATAAATCAAATGCAAAAAATTCCGAACACTTTTGTAAAGCATCATTGTTTTTTGCGGAACCGTCCGTTCGCTTCCGCCAAACATTTTATTAAATTTCACTCACAAAACTTTTTTCGATATCCGCTCTCATTCGCTTATTCGCTCACTTTTCCACATACAGTATCATTTCTTTCATACGCAACTTTATACTGTTGTGCCCCCTCCTGCACATCCGAAAAATTTCAAGCGAATTTACATCGAAGTATAAAAAAACTGCTCGCACCTTTGCACAAGCCATTTTCATATGCCGTATTATTTAACTGTAATTTGTCTTTTTGAGCAGTGTAATAACCAAGCAAAGAACGCCGATTATAAGTGCTGAGATTTCAACAATAAGGAGCGTATCGCCCGTATTTTCAGGCTCATTCAAACGGGAAATAACCGTGTTCTCCGCTTTAATTTCATTTTTGCAATCTTTGTCGGAATAATATTTTCCGCAATCGGTGCAGTGCCAATATTCGGTATTTCCGTCACATTCTTTTGTTGCTTGCTTTGCTTCTACGTGCTTAATCCCCGTATGATTATCCGCATTGATTTCGCCGTATTCGGCATTGCAAATTCCGCAAACGATCTTTTAATGCAAGTTGCCTTGCCGTACGAATGCCTTGTACAAATAACCGTTCCGCCGTCATTTACGAAAATGCCGTTAAGAGTAATATTGCCGTTATTTGTGGAAGTTTTGCCTGCGGTTACTTTAACGGAAGTATTTTCGGGAATATCAAGTAACATATTCTCGCCCACTTTTACGTCTGCGGGAATACTGTGATTGCCGTAAACCTTTCCGACATTTTCCTCAAATACGACGCTGTCGTTCATTTCTTTTTCCGTTTTCTCTTCAAAGGAAGTATTTATCCGAGAATTTTTAAATTTTGCTTTTTCCGAAACTCTCATTCCGCTTTTTTCGTCCGAAACTACGGTTTTAACAACGCTGTCGGTAACTGTCAAATCGTTATTGAGCACGGTTATGCCTTGTCCCTGTTTTGACTCGGCATTAACAACACTTTTTTCAATCAGCAGGTTTTGGTGCGCATAAATGGCAGAATATTCGGATTTCACATTAGCTTCGGCATTTTTTATTGTAATGTCTTTCGTTGCCCTAACGCCGAATCCTCTTTTAGCGTTTATGTTGAGTTTTCCGCCGTCAACGGCAATATTTTGGCAATAAATTCCGAACCCGTAAGAAAAAATTTTCAGTTGTGCGTTATCCGAAACCGAAACGGTTGCCGTATTTGTGCCGTACATATAGATACCGTCGCCGTCATACACATTGTTTTTTGCTTTTTGCCCCTCAATTTCCACATAGCCATTATCTTCAACCGAAAAAACGCATCATTCCAGAATATGACTCCCGTAGGATAACCGGGGGTTACCGCTTCCGCATCCATACCCTTTTGAAGAACATAAAATTTTGCATTATCCTTGACCGTAATGGACGTATCGTGCTCCAAATCCTGTCCTATTGTTAAAGCAGGTATTTTTTCTTCTCCTACAATCTTTACGGTTGCCTTGCCCTGAATGACAATATTGCCCTCCCAAGTAGCGGAACGTTCGAGGATTATATTGCCGTTTGTGTCGGCTTTACCCAAATTGACCGTTGTATCGGTTACGGTAAGACCGCTTGCCATATAAATATTTTGTTGCCGGATTACGTTGATATCGGCATTAAGCGTGCCCGAATCGCTTATTTTAATATTGTTACCGTTGATTCTGCCGAATGTATTTACGGTATTTGCGGAAACTTCGATCCTAAGATCGAAAGGCACGTTATATGTAATTATTCCGCCCCGACGTTTGCATTGTTAAGTTTGATATAATGCGGTGCACTTGTCTCGGCGATATTTGCACCCCAAAATACGTATTCCCTTTGCTGTAGTACCCGTAAGTACGTACTGAACGTTGCGCTGACGCTGATCCACGTATCCGTCCATAATCCTGTAATAATCGTTTGTGCAATTCTCACTGCCCACGTTCAATTCAACCGTTTCAGTGGGTTCGGCATAAACAAACGGCGGTACTGCCGAAAACGCACACAGTACCGTTGCCACCGCAACTGCTACGGCGAGTACTTTTTTAAAATTTCCCCATAACTTTACCTCTTTCTTTTTTCGGGGAAGCAACCTCCTTTTTTGCTTCTCATCCCCGTTTTTTCCACAGTATATTATGCCTCACATTATTTTTCCGTTCAGTTATTTTTTGTAAGTGATTTTTTTGATTTTTTGCAAAAATAATGCCCGTGCTTTCGGCACGGGCAAAAAAAGTCAGTCTAATCTGAAAACTTCCGTAAGCATAGGCTGTGCGCCTGTTTCGGGATCCATTTCCATAATCATAACGTCTTTCATATATTCGTTCCACTTGTCAACGATAGGGCTTTCCGCCTGTGTCTTTGCGGCAAATTCAACGCCTTTTTCGCATTCATAGTAACCGAAAAGTTCGTTACCTACGTTCCATATGCTGTAATTGCATATGCCCGCTTCCTTTAAAAGTGCTACGAGTTCGGGCCATATTTCGTTATGGCGCTTTACGTACTCATCTTTACAACCGTCTTTTACTATTGCTTTCCACGCATATCTTTCCATTGTTTTATTCTCCTTTATTTTCTTCGTATGCTTTACGCACCGCTTTTGAAAGTTGATCCGAACAGCTTGTGTTCTTCCATCCGCAGGTAATGCCTTTAAGTTTTTTCTCGATTTCTTCCACACGCATTCCGTCAACCAATGACGAAATAGCTTTAAGATTGCCGTTGCATCCTCCCGTAAATTTAACGTTGCTGATAACGTCTCCGTTTATATCAAAGGATATAACGGTAGAACAGGTTCCGCTTGTTTTATAACTGTACTGCATATTCTACTCCTTAAAAATATATATTGAAATATTCGCAATCGGTTTCATTCCTGTCATCGCCTGCCGAGGAATAATCGGTTACGCTTATTTTTTGCGTTTTGCAAACAATATCCGCATTAAGTACACAATCACCGTCACTGCGAATATTTTCCGCGTAAATGCTGTCATCTGCACATATGCACGTTTGTGAAAGTATATCTTTTTCTCCCGTTTTCTTGCTCCGAGCAAGCATAAGCGGTCCGTAGAACAACCTTAATGGGCGGCAAAACGCCATTGACGAAAGGGGGATGATATTGCGTTTGCCCGTATCGGGATATTCGGTACGCCAGTTATTCGTATGCCAATCTTCACCGCATACGCTGTCGGTAATACCTGTGCTTTCCTCCTTGCGGAGACAGAAATCAAAATCGATATCAAATACCGTTACGCCTTTTTTCACAAAAACCCTGTTATATTCTCCGTTTACTGCATGAACGCCGTTTATATTTGCATTTTTTCCCGAAAATTCGGCAAAGCGCAAATACAGCGTTTTATCTCCGTCGGAGTTTACTGTAAGCGTAATTTTTCCGCCTGTTAAATATCCGTCGGATACCGTTAAAGTACAGTCACCGCAATGGGCTGAAAACGCATTCCAATGATTTATATACAGGTCTCCGTCTTTTTTGCAAACGGCTGTTTCAACGAAATTCAAATAACCTCTCGGCATATTATCCACACAACAGTGGTTATATTCGTATCCGCACTGACGTTCGCCCCAATAGTGTATACCGGAAGAACGTATGCACCTTGCCGCCCAAGTTCCGTCGGATGAAAGGGACGCCATAAAAGCATTGTAGAATGTTTCCTCTGCCTCGTGCATATATTTAACATTTCCGCTTTCACGGTAAAGTTCACTTGTAATACGCAACCAATGGATAACGTCGCAAGGCTCGGAAAGGGAATTCATAAACTCACCTGCACGGGAAAAATGGTCATTGAACCCAACGGAACAAACGCCGTTTTTCTCATATTTGAAAATATTTTCCCAAATATTTTCAGCCGCTGTGAGATACTCTTTTTTTCCGGTAACTCGGTAATACTCTATCATACCGTCGACACAGGACATCATTTCATATGCTTTTGCCCAAAAACGTTCGCCATCTCGCCACTCGTGCAACGGTAATCCCTCCACACCCTTTGTAACGAGGGAAATCTTACCCGTTTTCATTTCGTCGGCAATACGGTCGGCAAACTTCAACAAAAGTTTGTTTCCCGTTTTTTCATATATGAGCAACACGGGTTTAAGTACCGATTCGCTCGGCAGACCGCAAAACATAGTCGTTCCCGTATCGGAAATGCGCACGTCTTTAAGTTCATCCGCCAACTGCAAGGCACTTTTTTCTGCCGCAAACAGAATATTTCCGTCTTCAAGCAACTGCGATGCTTCGTACAGTCCCCAAAGGGTGTACTTTCTGCACCAAATATTCCAGTTCCAATCGCACGCCCAACCTTTTGCCCTGATCGCCTCTTCTTCCGAACAAGGGTAGAAGTTTGAAGAATTTTTATAGGAATTTATATACCCGTCGCTCCTTGCGGCGGAAAGTACACGGTAAACGGAATTTTTAACCGTCTCTTTAAGTTTTACGTCACCCGTATATCTTTGCACCCTGCAAGCGCTTATAATAAGTTTGCCCCAAAATTCTCCTCGCCAATATCCCACGGGAGTATCGTCATCATTTTGCATAAAAAGCGCACTTTCGGCTTCGGCAAGAATGCTGTTTTCGGCAAAATCCGAAAGTACTCTGTTTGAGAAAAACCTTTGCATTTTCTCTTCCGTTTTACCCGAAAACCTGATTTTTTCGATGTTTAAAAACTCCATTTTACCACCTTATACCTTGTTTATAACAGAATTATTCCGTTTTTACGGCAAGTTTCTTCGGTTTCTTTATCCCATACCGAAACCTGTACCTGTCCTATATGCGCCTTTTGCAAAAGAAGCATACAAAGACGGGACTGTCCTATTCCTCCGCCCACCGTAAGGGGAAGTTCGCCGTTTAACAGCATTTTATGGAATTGCATTTCACTGCGCTCGGTGCAGTTTGCTTTTTCAAGTTGCTCCGCAAGTGACTTTTCGTCAACACGGATGCCCATAGACGATACTTCTATCGAGCACTGCATAACGTCGTCCCAAAAGAGAATATCGCCGTTAAGCGACCAATCGTCATAGTCTGGTGCTCTGCCGTCGTGAGGCTTGCCGGATGCAAGTTTATCGCCTATCTGCATTAAAAATACCGTACCGTATTTTTTTGTCAGTTCATTTTCTCTTTCTTTGGGAGTAAGTTCGGGATAGGCATCCTCCGCTTCCTGCGTTGTGATAAATTTAACTTCTCGGGAAAGTTCAATATCCACCGTGGGGAATTTTTCTTTTATCATTTCGGAAGTATCGGCAACGGCATCAACGATATCCTGTACCGTCTTTTTAAGATACCCCTCGTTTCGCTCTTCCCGAGTGATGACTTTTTCCCAGTCCCACTGATCCACGTAAACGGAATGAAAATTATCAAGGTCTTCGTCTCTGCGTATCGCATTCATATCGGTGTAAAGTCCGCATCCTGCCGAAAAGTGGTAATTATGCAAAGCCATACGCTTCCACTTTGCCAAAGAATGTACTACCTGTACGCAATCACCCGTTGCCTTTAAATCGAAAGCAACTGCACGTTCAACGCCGTTAAGGTCATCGTTAAGTCCCGTTTCGGGTTTAACAAACAGCGGAGCGGTTACCCTTTTCAGATTAAGTTTTTTAGCAAGTCTGTTTTGAAAAAACTGTCTCAGTTCGCCGATTGCAAGTTGCGTTTGGTAGATATCCAACTTTTCCACATAGTTTTTCGGAACGGTCACTTTATTCATAATCATACACCTCCGAATCGACCGCATTTTTATGCAGACAAGTATACCACAGATTACCCGAACAGTCAAGTTTTTGCGCATTTGAGCAATAAAAAAATCCGCAGAAAACTCTGCGGAAAAATTCAACACCAAAAGCAGGGCACAAATCTGCCACCCGAAAGACAGCAACACAGTACCGCCGCAAGCCTTGCAAGCAAAGGTCCCGAGGGAACGCCGTAGTGCACGGTGCGTTGCGTATAGCGCTCGGAAGCGCATATTTTCTCGTAAAAATCACGGTATTCAATATTTGAGGGGTCGGTCTTCACCGCAACGGACGCATATTCAACCGCCGCCGCTTTATTGCCCAAATTATAGTTAGCCACAGCCGAAAGATAGTACCATTGGGGATCGCGGGTGTCCATTGCCTGCAATGCTTTAAGTGCCTCGTAATACCGCCCGTTCATTATAAACGAACGAACGGTTCCGTAAGAAGCGCCCGAATAGTAACTTCCCGAATAACCGCCTGTACCGTAACTTCCCTGTGACGAATAGTTCTGTGAAGAATAATTTCCGTATCCGTTTTTGCCCGAACGCAACATATTGTAAGCCTCGTTGATCTTGCTCATCTGTTCGGCGGCGTTTTTGTCATTGGGGTTAAGGTCCGGATGATACTTTTTGGCAAGACGCTTGTATGCCTTAGATATCTCCTCCTGTGTGGCATCCGGTGAAACACCCAAAACTTTATAGGGATCCGTCACGAAAATTTCCTCCTGTACTTTATCCAAATGCCCGAAAACAGAACGTTGTCGATTATTTCTCTGTTCTCGGTAAAATCCATTTTATCATATATATCTGTGCAATCGCATAGCAGTATTGTTAAAATTTGCTGAAAATCTGCGGAAGATATTTCCACCATGGGATTATACCGCATTTTTTTGATATCCTGCTTTAAATCAACGCAGGCATCCATAACGTATATCACTTTGCCGAGGCTGTATCCGAAATCGTATAAATCTCCTTTTTTATCATCGATATCGAATATTTCCCCCATAATTTCGCCGAAAAAGCCTGCCGGAATATCCGGATTGCGTTCATCGTACTTTTCAGCCTGTGCTATATTTTTAAGAGCATTTTCTATTTTTTCCGTTTTGAGGGGATATTTGCCCTTTATTTTCTCTGCGTGTTTTTTTACGGCGTTGAAGTTAAATCTTGTTTTTCCCTCATCTTCACGGTCATCGCAGAATTTACAGTAAGTCATAAGCATATTCATTTCGGCGGCATATTCGGTAAACCTGTTTTCTTCGAAAAGATGCTTTTTAAACGGGTGAACGGCACAGCGCAGAAAATTTTTTTCGCCGTTCACACCGTAATATCCGCTTAAAAACACAATAAGAAAAGTCATATCGAAATTAAGCGTAAGCCGACCGAGATTGCCGAATTTTTCACCTAACTTTTTGCAAAGTCCGCAATAATAGGCACGGTAGGCTGTTCTGTTTTCCTCACTTAAATGCTCAAAATCGGCATTTACAAATCCAAACATATTACTTCATCTCCGTTTACGGATATTTCGTTTTCACTTACATTGCACCCGTAAGCCCTGATCTTTACTCCCGCATTTTTCGCTTCGGCAAGTGCTTTTTCAAACACGGGATCGGTTGCGCCGTTGGGCTTAAAGGAAGTTGCGCCCTTAAACTGAACCGCAAGGAACAGTTCCGCTCCGTATCCGTTTTTTACCGCATCGGCAAGTTCTTTCAAGTGTTTTGTCCCGCGAAGTGTAGGCGCATCGGGGAAATAGGCAATACCGTCTTTTTCGAGAGTGACGCCTTTCACCTCAACAAAAGTCTTTTTGCCGTCCTTTTCGCCCATAAGGTCAAAACGGGAATTTTTATATCTGACTTCTCTTTGCAGAACGTCAAACCTTTTATTCAAAAACTCATAGACTACCGTATTGGGCGCAAAGGAATCAATATTGAATATTCTCTCCCCTTTTAACACCGCAACAAGGTCGTAACCCGTTTTTCGGTTGGGATTTTCCGCTTTGTCAAGCCACACGGTGCACCCAGAAACCAAAAGTTCCTTGCATCTTCCCGTATTTTTTACATGCACCGTCTCTTCTCTGCCGTTTAAAAGCACTTTTGCCGTAAATCTGTTGGGTCTGGACAGAAAAACCGCTTTTTCTATATTACGGTAAATCATTTAAGCAATCCTCAAACTGTGCAAGTGAAGTTATTATTCTGTCGGGTATCACATCTTTTATTTCCGTGTTATCGGGAGAAAACAAGCAAGTGTATATGCCCGCATTTTTTCCGCCCGTTATATCCGAAGAAAGGCTGTCTCCTAAAATAACGGCTTTTTTGCGGTCAAAATTCTCAATCTGCCTAAAACATCCCTCAAAAAATTCTCTGTCGGGTTTGTTAAAGCCCACTTCCTGCGAAATAAATATCTTTTCAAAATACTTGCCTATGCCCGAACATTCTATTCTGCCGTGCTGAATTTCCGCATTCCCGTTAGTTGCACCGTAAAGTTTGTATTTTCCCTGCAAACTTTCAAGCAGTTCTATTGCTCCGTCAATAAAGAAAGCCTGTTTTGCCAACCTTAACGCATATCTCCTGTGGGCTTCAAAAGGGTCTGCGTTCACGTTTAACTTTGAAAACAGCATTGCAAACCGTCTTACCGTAAGTTCGCTTCTTGTGATCTTCTTTTTTTCAAGGAGTTTCCACATATCGCTGTTTATACGGCTGTACATAGTAACTGCACTGTCATCTGCACATATGTTCATTTCGGCAAGTGACTCTTTGAGTGCCGTGCTTTCGCTTTTTGTAAAATCAAGCAAAGTATTATCCAAGTCCAAAAACACAAATTCTATCATTTTTTATCTCCGTAAAGGTCCGTTTAAAGAGATTATACAATTTTTTGTCCCATTTGGCAAGATAAACACAAATATTTCTCTTTTCTTTTTTTCATTTAGGCATTATAATATATAAGAACAAACGAAAGGCTTTTTGCAAATATGAAAAAATTTTTATCTTTAACGCTTATCGCACTAACTGTATTTACGGCAACCGCCTGTTCTTCAAGCGTATCCGACATTGAACTTGACAAGGCAAAAGTTTTAACCGACTTTTCAGCCGTATACCGTGTAAAGAACGAAAGCAATTTGATTGAGTACGACAACGCATACACCGTAAGCACCGCCGACGGAATAATGAACATTTCCTCATACACCGAACTTCCCTATACACAGAAGGACGAAAACGGTGAAGAGGTCACACTCGGCACGCAAACAATAAAAACGGAGCAGAAAGTAATTTACACCGACACTTCGAATGCGACTTTCGGTATGCCCGTATTTTCTTCTCAGGAATTTACAAACTCCGCAATGGCAAATCAGTATACTTCCTTTACTTTTGAGCACGACCACGCACTTTCAAGCGGACTTATAAAAACACGTAAGTATTCCGAAAGCGAAGACAGCGGATACAGCGAGAAATTATATTCGGTAAAACTGAAAAAGCAGTATTTTGACAAGGATGCACTGCCCTTTATAATGTCATCGTTCCCGTTAAGCGGAGGCGTTATTTGGCTCTCTTCCGGCAACAGAGACAGTTTGCAAGCGGTAAAGTACGAATTTGAGGGTACGGAAGATATCTCCACCGATTTGGGAAAATTCACCTGCAACAGGTTTTTGCTCCGCCCCAACACTTCATTTACGTCTTCAAAGGCATATATGTGGATAGATGCCGAAAGCGGACTTCCCATAAAAGTCGAAAGTGCATCTTCGGTTATGATACTTGCCTCAATAGGTGACTAATTATGGAATCGGTCAAAAGTTTTATTAAAAAAAATGCCGTTACGGTGATTGCATTTATTGCCGCCGCCGTAACGGCTTTTATAGTGCCTCCCGACAAAGAGTATATAGGCTACTTTGATTTTAAAACGCTTTCCTGTCTTTTTTGCGTTTTGGCAGTAGTATGCGCACTGAAAAACATCGGTTTTTTCTATCTTTTGGCAAAGCAGATAGTAAAAAGATTTAAAACCGTGCGTTCATCGGTAATAGTGCTTGTATGCATTACGTTTATCGGGTCAATGTTTATAGCCAACGATATGGCATTACTCACGTTTTTGCCTCTCGGTTATCTTGTGCTTTCTTCTACGGGCGAAGAGGGATATCTTGCTTTTACCTTTGTAATGCAAAACATTGCCGCCAATTTGGGTGGAATGCTTACTCCGTTCGGCAATCCTCAAAACCTGTATCTGTACACGAAATTCAATATTCCCACAGGTGAATTTATGCTGATAATGCTACCCGTATTTATCCTTTCGGTAGCACTTATTATGCTTTGCTGTTTTGTTTTTATCAAGCCCGAAAAATTGGAACTTAAAAGCGAACCCGTTACTTTGCCCAAAGTAAAAACCGCCGTGTATCTTCTTCTTTTCGTATTGGCTATCGCCATAGTTTTCAGAGGTATCCCCTATTGGCTCGGTCTTATTTTCATTCCCCTTGTACTGCTGTTTTTTGACAGAAAAGCATTGCTTGCGGTGGATTATCCTCTGCTTTTAACATTCGTTTTTTTCTTTATATTTGCGGGAAATATGGCACGTATAGATTCCGTACGCAACCTTTTTGCCTTTTTACTTGAAAAGAACACTCTGCTGTTCTCGGTACTTTCCTGTCAAATAATAAGCAACGTACCGTCGGCAATACTCCTTTCACAGTTTACCGAGGATTATGCACATCTTTTGGCAGGCGTCAACATAGGTGGTGTGGGCACGCTTATTTCTTCCCTTGCAAGTTTAATAACGTTTAGGGAATACACAAGCCGTTTTCCCAACCAAACAAAGCGGTATATTGCCCTGTTTTCCCTTTTCAGTTTCGGATTTTTACTTATCCTAACTGTCTTTGCGTTGATAATTATGTAAAAAACATCCCCTTGAAAGAATCAAGGGGACTTGTTTTTACAGTTCGGTTTTAAGGCAAAGGGGGTAGTGGTCGGAAAGATATATTCCGTTGAACTCATCTTTCCAAAGTTCCGAAGTATGATTTTTTTCAGCAGTGCCTTTATCGGTATAGATATAATCTATCTTCATTGATTCATCGCCCTGTGCGGTAAACTTTCTGCCGAAATCGTGCCACGTGCCTCCGCTTTCCCTTGTAAGGTCGCAGATAGGCAATTTTTCGAAATTATCGCAGTAGCGTACCGTTTCACTGTCGGGCAACGCATTGAAATCGCCGAGCAAGAACAGCGGAAGTTCGTTTTCTTCCTGCCGTGCATAAGCATAATCCAATATTTGGTGAATTCCCAAAATGCGTGCTTCGTCGCTTACGTGGTCAAGATGCACGTTATATACCCTGAAAAGTTTTCCGCTTACGCCGTCACGCAAAGTAATGCATTGGCATATTCTCGGGCAGGGACTTTGGATCTTAAATCTCGATCCTGCAATTCTCGGCGTTTCGGAAAGCCAAAACACATCAAACCCATAAAGTTCCATACGGTCTTTTTTCAGTGCAACCGCCAATCCCTCACCGCTGTAATCGGAATTGCGCCTGTTGAAAACAAGCGTATAACCGTCAAGATGTTTACTTAAAAACTCATAGTGCGGATCAACGCACTCCTGAAAACATATTACGTCGGGCTTTTCCTGCGCTATCTTATCGAGAATCATTCCCGACCGATGTATAAAACTGTTTGCGCCGTCGATTTCGCCGTTGTATACGCAACGCAAATTAAAACTTACTATACTTATCATTTGAAATTCCTCCGTTTCTTTGAATATTATACTCATTTCTCCGCCTGCCGTCAACTGAAAACGGGTTCGGCAGTGAGCCGAACCCGTTACGTGTTATATTATAAAATCATCCTGTCTGCCCGTAAAAAGTCGGCAACTCTTCTTCAAAGTTTTCAACGGCTATAACGTAAGCACAGATATCGTCATTTAATTTCCCAAATCAGCCTTTTGCATAGCCTGCCATACAGTTATTTTGCAAACTCATAAGTGCTTCACCGAAGCGTTGGAAGTGCACTATCTCACGTTCCCTTAAAAGAGCCAAAGGCTCTATAACACTGTCGTCTCCCGTTAAATTCATAAGCCGTTCGTACGCCGCCCGTGCTTTTTGCTCTGCTGCCATATCGTTTACAAGGTTTGCAATGGGGTCATCCAATACCTGAATATACCCTGCGTTCCACGCTTCTCCCGAGGGGCTTTGTTGGAACACGCCTTTTCCCCTTACCGCATAGTAATCGCCGAGGCCGGCACTGCGCATTTCTTCCGCCGTTGCGTTTTTGGTAAGTTGATATATCATCGCACCGAGCATTTCCCAATGGGCAAGTTCCTCAGTGCCGATATCGTTAAGCAACGCCTTTGTTTCGGGTGTAGGCATAGTGTAGCGCTGTGCAAGATAGGTCTGCGATGCGGAAAGTTCACTGTCGGGACCGCCGTACTGCGCAAAAAGATATTTTGCCATAGCAAGATCGCTTTTTTGAATATTTACGGGAAACTGCAATTTCTTTTCATATATCCACATATACTTATCCTCCTTAATTTTCCCACGGCCACGGCGAATTTATCCACGAATACGTTTCCCCTGCCGGACAGAGACCGAAATTAAGTGTTGCGCCGTAGGAAGAAAAATATTCTTCCCGAAGCGATGCCAACTGTGAGGAATAGGTATTGTACAGTTCCCGTGCTTCCCTGTTTTCGGGATGGGTATCCAAAAAGAGATTAAGTTCCGTAAGCATAAAGCCGAGTTCCTGCAATTTTCTCATCATCTCCTGCTGTGTCACGGTCTTTCCTCCTTTTGCGGCATATAAAGTTCACTCCACGCCGTGCCCGTATCAAGTGCTTCTTTTAAAGATACGGGCGGAGTAAATTTTTGTACGGGTATATAAGCATTGGCAAGAGGAAAAGAATCAAGGGTATTTTTCCCGTTACCGTCAAGGCAATACGTCTGCATAAAAAACGTCCTTTCCGAGTTTTTGCGGAAGTTATTCCGCATACTTATACTATGATTTGTTTTTGTTTTTTGTCATAATACGACACCAAGCAAAATACAATACAAGTAGCAACCGAAAAAAAGGAGAATTTTTATGACCGACTGCGAAATATTGGGAATTTCACCTTGGGCAACAGGCGAAGAAATCCGCATTGCCTACTTAAACAAAATAAAAGAGTTTCACCCCGACGTATATAAGGGAAACAAAAGAGAAGCCGTTGAAATGACAGAGAAAATAAATTCCGCATATTCACGGCTTAAAAGCATTATTCCGCCTACACCCTGTCCCGAAATAACCCACAGCGGAAAAATATACGGTGCGAAAAACGGCAGTACGGTTTTTACGCTGTAAAAAAGGGCGAAATCAACTTCGCCCCGTACGCACCGTATTTACTTTTTCTCCATCTTCCCTGCGCAATACAAGATGATAACCTCGCAGGGCGATTTCAATAGGTCCTCTAAACGGAGCAGAACGCAAAAGCGTAACTTCCGTGCCCTCAACAAGTCCCATATCCCACATACGCTCCCGTATGGGACACGTTACGTCAATATCCGTTATTATTCCGCTTTCGCCCGCTTTCAGATCCGACAGTTTCATATTTTTCACCTCGGTATATGTTTATGCCGTCAGTTCTTTCGGGAGAACAAAAAAGCCGACTTAAAGTCGGCTTAAAAAATTATCAGTGCTCGCAACCGCAATCGCAACCGTCGTCGCAATCACAGTCATACTCATCGGCTTCGCCGGAGCAACCGTGGCAGGAACAACAATCGTGCGTGCATCCTCCGCTCATTTCTTCAAGTTTGGCCATAATTACAGGAGTAAGTCCTGTCATTTCTTCATCGTCGGGCATTTCAAAAGAAAGTTCTCCGTCCTTATGTTCCATACGCATAACGTAAACTCCGCCGTCCGCCTCATCGTGAGGTGAAGCCAAAAGGGCATAATTTTTGCCCTGAAAATCGAAATTATCGATCATCATAAGTCCTATTTCTTTACCTGTGTCATCCTGAAAATAGAGTAAATCGTCCATTTTATACCTCCGAATATATTACTGTAAGTCATTATATATTGTTATTCCGTTCTTGGCAAGCAAATATTTTCAATTTTCACCTTTCTTTGCTTGAAAATTACGCATTTGTGTGATATAATGTATACGGAAACTTTTGCGATTGCACTGTTTGCTTCCCGTTAATCGGCATTCGCTTTTATGCTGTTTATGGGAAATTTTATTTTTAAAATTTTAATTTTAGGAGACCGAATATGAAATATACTTCTATCGGCGGACAGGCCGTTATGGAGGGCGTAATGATGCGCTCGTCAAATTCAATGGCTATGTCGGTCCGTCGCAGTGACGGTTCTATCGTAACCGAAAAGAAAATCATCGTACGCAAGCCTTGGCGCAAGACCGTTGCCAAAATTCCCGTTGTAAGAGGCGTTGTGGCATTTGTGGAATCCCTTGTACAGGGTATGGGACTGACCACCCGTTCTGCCGAAATGTACGGTGAAGACGCCCTTGCAGATGAAGAGCCTACAAAATTCGAAAAATGGATATCGGAAAAGTTCAATATCAAACTTGAAACGGTGGTTATGGCTGTGGGCGTTGTCCTCGGTCTTGCACTTTCGTTTTTCCTGTTTATTTTTCTGCCTTCCCTTGCATCCAAAGGCTTTTGGGCATTGCTTTTAAATAAAGGCATAACTCCCGAAAACGCTTCCCTCGGGACAAAACTTTTACTTGATATTATCGAGGGCGTTATCAAGATACTTATTTTTATAGGCTATATTGTAAGTATAAGTTTTATGAAAGATATTAAACGTTTGTTTATGTATCACGGTGCTGAACACAAGGTTATTTCCTGCTACGAACACGGTTTGCCCCTCACCCCCGAAAATGCACAGAAGTTTTCAACTTCCCACCCCCGTTGCGGAACTTCCTTTTTGTTTATAATTATGACGGTTGGCATTTTGCTTACCGCCGTTGCCGACGACCTTTTCGGTTTAAGCACCGCCACCGCAGGCGCTATGGTAGTACGCTTGGCTGTAAAACTCGCTATGCTCCCCCTGATTGCAGGCGTTTCTTACGAACTGCTTAAACTTTTGGCACTGAGCGACAATATCTTTTTCAGAATACTCCGTGCACCGGGTATGCTTATGCAAAAACTTACCACTCGCCAACCCGATGACAGTATGCTTGAAGTTTCCATAAAAAGTTTTAAAACCGTGCTCTATACCGACGGACTTTCCGACGAAAACCCCGAAGAAGCGGAAAATATCACCTCAGTCAACGGAGGAAATGCCGAAAATACCGACAATAACAAAAATACCGAAGAAGCACAAACCGAATCATCCGCCGACTCTGACACCACCGAAAGTGCAAATACGGAAAATATTTCATTTAACAGAGAAACCGAGAACGGAACTTTGACGGAAGACGGCACGGAAGTTTCCGATAAAGACGGCGAACAATGAATATATCCGATGCAATAAAATACGCTTCCGACAAACTTTTTTCGGTTCCAGACAGAGACGTAGACGTTATGTGGATACTCTCCGCCGTAACGGGGCTTTCCCGTTGCGAACTTCGGTTTGAAAAAGACAGAGTTTTAACGGAAAAGCAGGAAAATCTTTTAAACGCAATACTTTCACGCCGTGCGGAAAGAGAGCCGTTACAGTATATTTTCGGTTTTGTGCCCTTTTATAACGTGGAATTAAAATGTGACAGCCGTGCCCTTATCCCAAGGGACGAAACCGCCTGTATGACGGAGGAAGCGGTTAGAATAATCAAAGAAAAAAATTATTCTTCCGTCCTTGACCTCTGCACAGGTTCTGGTGCAATCGCCGTTGCAATGAAGCATAATCTTCCGAACACACAGGTTTGCGCCTCGGATATAAGCGAAGATGCCCTTTCCCTTGCAAAGGAAAACGCACTGAAAAATTCCGCGGATATTGAATTTAAACAAGGCGACCTTTTTGAGCCGTGGGAAAACAGGAAATTCGGTATGATAATATCGAACCCTCCCTACGTTGCCACCAAAGATATGGAAAAACTCGAAAGAGAACTTTACTTTGAACCTGCGTGCGCCCTTGACGGCGGATGCGACGGTCTTGATTTTTACCGTGATATAGTGCTTGAAGCCAAGGAACATCTCGTAAAGGGCGGAATGCTTATGTTCGAAATAGGTTTTGGCCAAGGTGATGCACTGCGTTTTCTCCTTGCAAAGCAGGGTTTTTGCGAAATCAAAGTAGAAAAAGACTATTCGGGACTTGACAGAGTCGTGTCCTGTATTTTAGAGGAATAAATATGATAGAAAAACTTGAAGAAATGAATATCAGATTGGAGGAACTTAACCAAAAATTAAGCGAACCCGACGTTATAGCCGACCGTGCGCTTTGGCAAGACCTTGCAAAAGAGCATTCCCGTTTAACGGAAATATCCGCAAAATACGGCGAATATAAATCTGTTACCGATGCTCTTGCGGATGCCAAAGAACTGCTTTTTTCGGGCGACAGCGAAATGAAAGAACTTGCCGAAGAAGAGATACGGGAACTTGACCCGAAAGCGGAACTTTTGGAAAACGAACTTAAAGAAATGCTTGCTCCCCGTGACCCCGACGATGACAAAAACGTAGTATTGGAGATCCGTGCAGGTACAGGCGGTGAAGAAGCGGCGCTGTTTGCATCCGACCTGTTGAGAATGTATATGCGCTATGCCGAGCGCAAGGGTTGGAAGTTTGAAATAACCAACACGAACGATACCGAAATAAGCGGTGTTAAAGAAGCGGTATGCCTTGTTTCGGGCAAGGAAGTTTTCCGCCATATGAAGTTTGAGAGCGGAACTCACCGAGTACAGCGTGTACCCGTAACCGAATCCGGCGGACGCATACACACTTCCGCAGCCACCGTAGCCGTTCTTCCCGAAGCGGACGATATCGATATAACAATTGATGCAAATGACTTGCTTATTGAAACTCACCGTTCTTCCGGTGCAGGCGGTCAGCACGTAAACAAGACCGAATCCGCCGTGCGTATGGTTCACTTGCCCACGGGCATAGAAGTTGACTGTCAGGATGAGCGTTCGCAAATAAAGAACCGCGAAAAGGCAATGAAAGTGCTTAAATCCCGAGTGTATGACTATTATCAGTCAATTGCAGACAAGGAATATTCCGGTATGCGTAAGGCGCAGATAGGCTCCGGCGACCGCAGTGAGCGCATCCGTACCTATAATTTCCCCCAAGGCAGAGTTACAGACCACCGTATCGGAATGACGCTTTACAAACTTGATTCTTTCCTTAACGGTGACCTTGACGAAATGGTTTCCGCCCTTATTTTAGCGGCAAGCACCGGCGAATTGGGTTCAGGTGAGGGCGATTAAACTATGGATTTTAAAACTCTTATATTTGATTTTGACGGTACACTTGTGGATTCAATGCCATATTGGGTGGACGAAATGCTCGGCTATTTAAATAAAAAACACGTTAAATATCCCGACAATATAATTGAAATAATCACTCCCCTCGGCGACAGAGGCTCTGCCGAATATTTTATAAACGAACTCGGCGTAGACGATACGGTGGAAAACATTTGCACTGCCGTTGAAGCATATGCCGATAACGCATACCGCAATCTTATTCCCTTAAAAAGCGGTGTAAAGGAATTTTTGACAAAGCAAAAAAATAAAGGTTGCAGTCTTAATATACTTACTATGTGCGACCGCATTACCCTTGAACTCTGCCTTAACCGCACGGGAGTTTTGGATCTTTTTGACAATATTTGGAGTTGCGGAGATTTCGGGTTAACCAAAGCCGACAGCGAAATTTTCGGTACCGTTGCAGAACTTTTGCACGTTGCACCTGAAACGGTTGCTTTTTTTGATGACAGTTCCGTTGCCATTGACTCGGCAAACAAAGCGGGATTTTATACGGTAGGTGTTTTTGACGAATGTTCCGCATCATTTGCAGAGAGAATAAAAAGTTCCGCAAACGAGTATATAAACTCCTTTGAAGAACTTTTATAAAGGAGAAATAATATGAAACTATCGGTTGAATCATTTGCAGTTGCACAGAAACTGGGCGACAAAGGTGCTTTTGACGCCATAAAGAATTCCGGCTTTGATGCCGTGGACTATTCCTACTATTGGAGAGGCGAGGACGAAAAGAAACTTTTCGGCGATAACTACCTTGACTATGCAAAAGAATTGCGCAGTTATCTTGATGAGATAGGTCTTGAATGTTCGCAGGCGCACGCACCTTTCCCTGCGCCGTTTCTTGATGTATTTACAGAGGAGAACGTTCAGTACCGCAACATCGTCCGTTCAATTGAATCCGCTTCCGTGCTCGGTGCAAAAAACATTGTGGTACACGCCGCATCATTGGAGGATAAAAAACTTTTGGAAGAATATAATATTAAATTCTACAAAAGTCTTATTCCCTACTGCGAAAAATTCAATATCCGTGTTGCCGTTGAAAACCTTTTTGTTTACGACAACAAGCGCAGATACCACAGGGGTACATTCGGCACCGCCGAAGAACTGAAAAACGTTATCGGCAAAATAAATTCGCCCTATATTGTGGGATGCATAGATATCGGACACGCCGCTCTTACCGCAGGTGAACCGGAAGATTTTATAAAAAATTCCGATTTTTCGCAGATAAAAACTTTGCACATCCAAGATACCGACTATCTTTCGGATATGCATATGCTTCCGTTCTTGGGAAAACTTAATTTTTCAAATATTATGTCCGCATTGAAACAGGCAAACTATGACGGCGACCTCACTTTTGAAATATTTAAGTTTCTCTCCCTCTTTCCTAACGAACTTATTCCAAATGCCCTTAAATTTGCCTGTGATACGGGACGTTATCTTATAAGTCTTTACGAAAAAGCATAGAGTGACAGTTCTCTTTAACCTTAATTGCCTACGTACCGAAATCGGGTCGAATATTTCGTTTTCCAATACCGGTAAACCGCAAATATTTTTACGGTATTTTTCATACGGCGGAAGTTAAATTCCGCCTATTTTTGTATACTTCTTTTATCCCCGATATTTCATTATACTAAAAAAAGACCGCTTACTTATCCCTTTAAATGATAAGCAAGCGGTCTTTATCATATAATTTTCTCTTTATAGCGTTTTCGGTTTTAAAAAATTGTTACTCAGTCTGTTCATTTTTTACCGTTTCGTTTATTTTGTCGAAATCCGCAATATACGTAACAGGCTTAACTTCTTCGCCGTCGGTGTAAGTTAAACTTATTATTATCTCCTTTGCCCTGTCCGATGCGAAAAACGATGCGTTTACGCTTTGGGCAAGGGAAGTTGTCTCTTTATCTTCAATACCGTATTTCATTATCTGATAATAAAATTCGGGGTCGCCCGTTTCTGTTACGTAATACAGGTATGCATTATCCGAAGAAATGAAAAATTCACTTAACATCACGTCACGGTACACCGTTTCAACGGTCTTTTCGGAAATATTTATTATTTTCAAATCACGCACTGCCGTATCGTAATTTTCTTCTACCACTGCCACTATATTTCCGTCTGCCGAAACCGCAAACTGTGCGCCCTTTGCAATTACTTCCTGTGTGTTATTTACAACTTCATTGCGGACAACTGCTTCGTATTCTTCAACCACGTCGCAATAATACAGATATCCGCTTTTGTAAAACAGTTCGGTTTCCGCTATCATATTCTCCGCAAGAATGCGCTCACTGCCGTCACTTATGCCGAATTCCGACAAAGTATACGTTTCATTCCCCTTTAAGCAGTACAAAAGCGTACCGTCGCCGTTAAGTTCTATTGCACTGATATTATCATTTCCGTCGGTCGAACCTACAACTTTGATCTCTCCGCTTTCGGTAAAAAGCACGGTAAGCAAATCGGTTTCGTCGGCGTGCTCAACGAATGCTATTACTTTTCCGTCATCGGAAACCGTTGCCTTAACGACGGTTGAAAAAGTACGGTCGGTAAGTGCGTGCCTTACGCCGTCCCTGTCGGCAATGTAGAGTTTTTCGGTGCCGTCTTCGGTCTTTGCAAAAAGACCTCCCCTGTTATCGGGCAAAAGACACAGAAACCGAGCATCGGTAAAGAATGGCGTAAGAGTCGTCTTTGCGCCGTCAACGCTGAGAACGGATTCGTTTAACTGTGCAAGTGAATCGCTTGTATACCAATATGGTATAAGTGAAAATCTGTCGCCCTCGGCAATACGCAATTCTTTACCCTCATACGCACCTGCAACAAGTTTTTCCTTTGCCTTTTCAGCCTCGGCAACGGACGGATACATCTCACTTACCGTTATAACGCTCACGCCGTCGGAAGAAAGCGTTGGTGTAAAAGTATCATCGGGCATAGCACCCGTTTGATATTCGTAATACATATCGGCAACAATATATGCGCCGTTTTTATTATTGATTTCTTTTGTCAGTTGCAGGATAACCGAAAATCCGTCTTCGTTTTCCGCAACCTTGAATTTCACATCGCAGGCAAGATTAAAATACAGTACCGTATCGCCGTTTTCTTCAACAAGACTCTGCCTGAAAAAGCCGTGAATAAAGCCCGTTTCGTCATCGGGAACGCCGTCAACGATATAGTCCCAAGAAGTAACGCCCGACACCGTCACTCGCATTCTCGACGGTGCGGAAAGGAAATCCACCGTGTATTCGGGCACAACGCTGTTTTCTGACTGAACGGTAAACTTTATTTCCATATCCATCGGTCCCGTATATAAGTAGGATATGGCGGAAAGATTTGCATTTTCCGCTGTTTTTCCGCCCGAATATGAAAGTGTCGTGGAATTATATTTTTCGGGATCGTATTTTTCTTTTGAAAAGATCAATACGGCAACTATGGTTAAAACCGCAACCGCAATCACTGCGCACAGTGCGATAATTCCCGTCTTTTTTGTTATTTTTATCGGGATCACCTGTATTCCCCCTTACAGTACTGATTTCAGTATATTGAATATTATATTATGGTTAAAGAACAGCCGTCCGAAAAATGAGCCCTGTATCATCGTATTAAAATCTTCCATAGGCAAAACCGACATTACAATGGGAATTACTGCGAATACAATGCAGACGAACACCGCCGCCTGTAACACACCGCAAACGCCCCCTGCCGTTTTGTCAAACTGCTTTAATACGGGAAGTTTTGCAACAAAATCCACAATACCTATAACAAACGTGCATATAAGTTTCACAGCAAAGAAAATTATAAGAAAACTTATAAGGCTCAAACTCAAATTTATGAGAGTTTGGTTAAAATAATCGCTGAGCGTGTTTATGCCCTGCTGTGCGAAAGTGTTGTTGAGGATGTTGTCAAGCATCATATTTTCAATGGGTTTGGGCAAATCGGAAGATGAAATTATCTCGGTAACCTTTTCTGCGCCCAAAGTATTAACGTCTACATTGGCAACGCTCATATCGCTTAATTTTTCAACACCTGCGGTCAGATAGAGCAAAGTGTTGTCAAAATTGGTTTTTGCAAGTATAAAAGAAGCAAGAGGTTTGTAAAAGATAAGTGCTATCAGCCAAGATGCTACGTACGAAGCCAAATTAAACACCGTAGTGAGAAATCCTTTATACCATCCCAAAAGAAAACCCACCGCCAAAACCGCAATAATGCCAAGATCGATCAAATTCATACTATTACCTCCTTATGCGGAAATATCGTAACGGTAAACATTGCCGTCGGAATTTATCAGCACATAACCGTCGCCCTGAACAAGCCCGTCAACTTTAACGGGAAATCTGTGCTTTACGTAATTACCGTTTTTAGGGTTAAACTTATACATAAAATAGTTGCTGAACCCGAAATATCCCTTTGGGGAAACTGCGGCACAGTTTATTTTTTCCTCACACTGTATATCCTTAGCATTCTTTTCGCCTATCGCTTTAAGATTACCGTTATTTACAAGAAGAATATGCATTTTCCCCTTAATCTGCCCCGACGCAATAACATCGTAGCCGTTGGCACTGTAATCGAAATTTACCGCACCCGTATAGTCGCAGTCCCGAACCATAATTTTCTCTGTACCGAAAATGTAGCAAAGATTATCGGCGAACACCGCATCGTACATCATTTGGTCATCTGCACCGAAAGTAACCGTCTGCGTCTTTTCGTTTTCGTATTTATAGGTATAAAGTCGATATTCGGGGGAATAACCCGACGTATCCACCGTTATTACCCAAACGCTGTCGGGCGAATATACACCGAACCTTATATTAGTGCAGGAAGAATTTGAAGTTATTCTGTCTATCTCGTCGCCCTCGCCGTTAAGTATTACAGTATCGTCGGAATTACTTAAACTTACGGCAGTAAGTCTGTCACCAAGTGCCACTTCCGAAACCGATTTTTCAAATTCTTTTGAAAATACAAATTCACCGTCGGCATTTATAACCTGCAATTTTCTGCCGGTTACCGTTGCCACTCGGGAAGATGAAACGTATACTCTCATACCGTCGGTAGTGCCGGAATATCCCCACATTACCTCGCCTCTGTCGTCAACGTAGTACAGGCAATGTTCATTTGCATCAATATAGACCGCTCCGCCTGCAAAGGGCAGATACGTACTGCTTGCACCGAAAGGCATCTGTTTCAGTTTTGAGGTTTTTACCGTTTTTATATCGGTACGGAATACGATAAAAAGCAATACCGTTACCGTAATAACACCGATTACGGCAAGTATTATCGGCATCAGATCCGCTATATCAACTCTTTTTCTCGTTCTCACCGAGCGCATTTTGTCACCTCTGAAATTACTTTAATTTGGCAAATATAATTTTACCGCTGTTTGTCTGCAACATACCCGTAACAACCGTTTCCACGGTTTTATTTATATGCTCCGCACCGTTCTCTATCACAACCATAGTTCCGTCATCAAGATATCCTATTCCCTGTGACGGCTCTTTGCCCTCTTTTGTAATCTCTATATGCAAGTCTTCCCCTGCCACAACGGTGGGCTTTAAGGCGTTTACAAGTTCATTGATATTAAGTATCTCCACTCCCTGTAACCCCGCAACCATATTAAGGGAATAATCGTTTGTCATAATACAGCATCCCAATTCCTCGGCAAAGGCTATTATTCTGTCATCCGAAGACATTTCCGACGAATAATCTTTCTGTACCACCGTTGCTCCGAATTCGTTTTGCAGTCTTTTTACCGCATCAAGCCCCATACGCCCTCTTGTGCGTTTTTTCGTATCTTCACTGTCCGCAAGAGCGGAAAGTTCATCAATAACGAATTTGGGAATATACACGGGTTTCTTCATAAATCCCGTTTTAACGATATCGCATACTCTGCCGTCCACAAGAATACTTGCGTCAAGCACCGTACCTCCCCCGTCTTTTTCATTATTTAACGGAAGAACTATTTCGTCGCAATGCATTAACGCCAATCTTACACCGAGAACACCGCAACATATATATATGACGGCATTTATGCTTGTAACAAACACCACGTTATCTATATTACCGAATATTTGGCAAAGCAAAAACGCCCCCACAAAACCGAAAAGCAATCCTGCCATACACAGGAACATCTCTTTCGTAGGCATTTCCTTTGCTTTTTTTGTTATTTTGTGCATCATTTTTACAAATGATAACGAAACGGGTTTGCCTACAAAATAACCTATCACCGCAAATACGGAAATAAATACTATTACGCCCGTTGCACCTACCCAGTCAAAGGTTTTTACGCCCAAGGATCTTAAAATCATATCCGTAAGCTTCCACAGCCAATATCCCAATGCTCCGCTTATAGGTACACAAAGCAAATGTATTATCTTTTTTATCATCTTCCTATTGCTCCCAATGCCAATGCGGTAAATACGTTTTCCGCAAAATCAAGTTTGATACCGTTTTCGTCTTTAAGACCTCTGCGGTTTCCCGTAGGTAAAACAACTCTCTTAATACCTAATTTTTTACATTCTTCTATCCTTTGCCTGCAACCGTTTACCGCTCTGAGTTCGCCCGTCAAGCCTACTTCGCCGAAAAATACCGTATCTTGGGGCAAAGGAAGATTTTTATATGCCGATGCCACAGAGGCAATTACGGCAAGATCCGCCGCAGGCTCGTCTATGCGCAATCCTCCTGCCACGTTAACGTAAACGTCCTGATTGTAAAGGGTATATCCCAACCGTTTTTCAAGCACCGCAAGAAGCGTGACCATACGGTTGTAATCCACGCCACTTCCCACCCGTCTCGGGTTACCGAAACCGCTTGTACCGCACAGCGCCTGTATTTCCGCCATAACGGGGCGAGTGCCCTCCAAGGAACACACCGTCGCCGTCCCCGGAACAGGTTCCGTACGCTGTGACATAAAAATTTCGGAGGGATTTAAAACGTCTGCCATTCCCTCTTCTTCCATTTCGAAAACGCCTATTTCGTTAGTGGAACCGAATCGGTTTTTAGTCGCCCTCAACACTCTGAATGCGGAGTTTTTTTCACCCTCGAAATATGTTACCGTATCAACGATATGTTCAAGCACTTTCGGTCCTGCAAGAGTGCCTTCTTTTGTTACGTGTCCCACGGTAAAAACAGTCACGCCCTCTTCTTTTGCAATGCGCATAAGCCTTGATGCGCACTCACGAACCTGCGAAACCGTGCCGGGTGCGGAATTTAAGTAAGGCGCATACACCGTCTGTATGGAGTCAACTACCGCAAGAAACGGCTTTTTTGCCCCTAAAACCGCACATATCTCTTCAATATCCGTTTCAGCCAAAACGTACAGGTTATCGCTTTTGCACCCAAGCCTTTGGGCACGCATTTTTATTTGGTGCGCCGATTCCTCTGCGGAAATATATATTACTTCCCTGTCCTTTGAAACAAAATCGCAGGTTTGCAACAGCAATGTGGATTTACCTATGCCCGGATCTCCTCCGCACAGTACAATACTGCTCGGCACCGCACCGCCTCCGAGTACCCTGTCAAATTCACCGCTCCCGGTGGAAAATCTTGTGCAATCGGCAGTTTCCACATCGGTCAGCCTTTTTAAATTTTCGGTATCAACACTTTTTTCCGTGCGCTGATGACGCTTTTTTACAGCCGTCCCGTCTTCCTTGACCTGTTCTTCAAGCGTCCCCCAACTGTCGCATTCGGGGCATTTTCCAAGCCATTTACCGTTTTCATATCCGCACTGCGAACATATATACGACGTTTTACCTTTTCCCATTTTCTATCCCAAAATATTATATTTAAACAAATCGTCACCGCCGTCGGTCTTGTCTTCCCATACGGCAACTTTTCCCGAACACTGAGGCATTATGGCACTTCTGCCCGATTCCGAAACCTGCACAAGGCTTTCGGTAAGATAATAGTAAGCATATACCGTTTGGTTAGAAACAAACAGAATAAAACCGTCTCCGAGAGCGTACTGGGTTACGTTGTTCCAAAATCTTTTCGGTTCGCCCTCGCCGTTCCTGAACGCATAGTACAGTGCCGAATCGGGTGCGTTATTCTTATCTATCCACACAAAAACGTCATCGTTACATTCGGGTTTATGCACGTACGTTCCCGTTTTAAAAACGGTAGGTTCAATATACCCGTCACCGTCGGTTTCGCTGTCGGCTGAACCGAGGTCTTCAAAAGTAACGCTGTAAATAGCGCTTTTGTTTGCATCATCGGGGTCTTTTTCCGCCCAAATGACGGTGTTTTTGAAAATATACGGCGCACTTACCGCATATGCAGTGTCTTCAAATAAGCCAAGTGCCATATTTTCATCCGTTGTAAGGTCAACAAAATAAAGTTTATCCTCTCTGTCGCTGACCTGTTCCATCCACACAAGGTAGTTACCGTACAGCCCCAATTTAGGCATATGATTTTCCGTTTCCTGTACCACCGAAACCGTTTTCGCCTCACGCCCTTCAAGTTGGTTGCGATTCATCTTATATATTACGTTTTTACCCTTATGGTCGGTATCAAGCCAAACTATCCATTCATCGGAAAGATACGTTTCGTAAATCTCCCCGATTTTCGATTTTGCTATTCTCTCGCTTTCCGCCGTATCTGCATTAAACAGATACAGATCCGTAAGCACTGCGCTTTCAAGGCTTCCGCCCCCTGCCGAAAAGAGAATATAGTGTCCGCAAATGCTCGGCGTATTTATCCTCTGTTCGTTTATACTTACTGCTTTTACGTTGTCCGACATATCTTTAAATTCATTTTCGATACGGGTGCTCACGGGAGTTGCCCAAGGAGCAAGAATCTCATCGCCTATATCGTCGGGACATTCCTGCTTTCGCAGGGGCTGAACGATATTTAATACAATTGCACATATGAGCAATACTGCACAAGAGCCGTAAAACAGCATATCTAACTTACTTAAACTGTACTTTTCGGTAATCTTTTTAAAAAACGAAATATTCAAATATTCTCTCCTCCGTAACAGGCAATCATAACCGTTGCCGTTGCCGATATTCCCTCTTCTCTGCCCTCAAAGCCGAGTTTTTCAGTTGTAGTTGCAGCCACGTTTACTCTTTTTTTGTCTATACCCAGTGCTTTTGCGATATTCTCATTCATTAAGTCTATATATGACGCAAGTTTTGGTTTTTGTGCAACTACCACTGCACTCACGTTTACCGTTTTAAAACCTTTTTCTTCAATTAAACGGCGAACCTCTTTTAATAGCAGTATACTGTCTATTCCCCTGTATCTTTCATCGGTATCGGGGAAATGCTTGCCGATATCACCCTCGCCCGATGCACCTAAAAGGGCATCGCAAACTGCGTGAAGAAGCACATCCGCATCGGAATGCCCAAGCAAGCCTTTTTCGTAGGGAATTTCCACTCCGCCGATAATCAGTTTTCTGTTTTCGGCAAACTTATGCACGTCGTAGCCTATCCCCGTAAGAAAAAACGGTTCGCTTTTAAGATCTTCCGCCGTTGTTATTTTCTTATTATTTTCATTTCCGTCCACGGCTATCACCTTTTTGCCAATATTTTCGTACAACTGCACGTCATCGGTGTATTCGGTCTTGCCGTATACTTCAAGCAATTCCTCGGTCATAAAGCCCTGCGGAGTCTGTGCTCTGAAATACTTATCCCTATCCACCGTTTGTTCTATAAATCCCTCGCTGTTTACGGTTTTAAGCGTATCGTAAACCCTCACACCGGCAACTGCGCAACATCCTGCCGATACCGCATTTATAACTCGGGTAACCGTATCTTCATCAACAAAGGGTCTTGCCCCGTCGTGAATTAAAACTTTTTGGGAATTTTTAACCTTTTCAACGCCGTTATACACAGATTCTCCCCGTGTTTTTCCGCCGAGAGCATAAACAACCGAGTCACCCAATATGCTTTTCATACGCTCCGTATCCTTTTCGGAGCACACAACACATACCGTGTCCACAAGGGGATGATTTAGAAAAATACGCACCGTCTTTTTTATTATCGGCTCTCCGTTTATAGGAAAAAACATTTTGTTTTCCTTTAAACCCGTCCTTTTTCCCTCACCTGCGGCAGGAATAACAACGGCAGTCATTCGATTGCCTCGTACATAAGGCTCTGTGCATTTTTCGCTTCCCGTTCATCCGTGTACAGCACTTTAAACGAATGCTGTTTTTCGCCGAAAGTCAACGTAAGTACGTCCCCTGTCTTCACGGTATATCCGGCTTTTGCCTGTTTGCCGTTTACAACAAGCCTACCTGCATCACAGGCATCGTTAGCCACCGTTCTTCTTTTAATTATACGTGATACTTTTAAATATTTATCTAATCTCATTTTCCCGTTTTCCGTAAAAATAATTTACTTAATTATACCATATACAGCGCAAGCGTGTCAAATCAGCCTGTATTTTCCGTCACTTTCGCAGATGATTTCCGTGCGGAAAAACTCTTTTAATGCCGAAACCGCATACTCGGTATCCTTTGCGCCTGCCGTTTCGGTTGCCGAATGCATAGCAAGTTGTGCAAGACCTATATCCACCGCATTAACCGATACTTGGGTATTTGAAATATTTCCCAAAGTAGAACCTCCTGCCATATCGGCACGGTTTGCATACTTTTGCACGGGTACGTTTGCCCTTTGGCAAATAAGCGCAAATATCGCCGATGAAACAGCATCGGAAGTGTACTTTTGGTTTGCGTTATATTTTATTACCACACCGCCGTTCATATAAACCGAGTGGTTTTTATCCGCATATTCGGGATGATTGGGGTGCACTGCGTGGGCATTGTCGCAGGAAACGAGAAATCCCGATGCGATCTTCTCCCTTGTTTTATCACCTGCTATGCGCACAAGCACGTCATAAAGAAACGTGGATGCGGCGCCCTGCTTGGTTTCACTGCCCACTTCTTCGTTATCGAAAAGTGCAAGCACCTGACAGTTGTTTGCTTTTTCTGCCGATAAAAACGCTTCCAATGCGGAATACGCACACTGCAAATCGTCAAGTCTCGGAGAAGTAATAAATCCGTTCCACAGAACAGGCTTTTCGGGATTGTACAAAAACATATCCCAAGACAGTATATCTTCTTGGTTTGCGCCGATATTTTCTGCGATTTTTGATTTCAAACTGTCCTCACTGCCCGAAAGCGCATATAGGGGAATCATATCCGTTGCGGGATTATATGAAGCATTTTGGTTGGCATTGCGATCCATATGTATGGCAACGTGAGGAATAATTGCAACGGGCTCTTTTAAATCCGCAAGCACTGATTCGATCATGCCGTCCTTTTTTACGCATACTCTGCCTGCAACCGAAAGAGGACGGTCAAACCACGGTGCACACAGCATTCCGCCGTATTTTTCACTTGAAAGTTTTACGTACGCTCCGTCGTCGGTTTGTGCATTGTCCTTAATTTTAAAGCATGGACTGTCCGTATGGGCAGCCGCAATGTTGAAGCCCGAAAATTCCCCATCGGGCATTTTAAATGCAATAAGCGAAGATAAATTTCTTGTAAAATAGTACTTTCCGCCTCTTTTGATTTCGGCATTTTCCGTTTCTTTAAGTTCTGTAAATCCGTTTTTGTCCAATTCTTTTTTTACCGTGTCTACTGCGTGAAACGGCGTAGGCGACGAAGTTATAAAATCAACGATATTCATATTTTCACCCTTTTGATTTGTTTTTCATAATAATTGTGCAGACAAGCATCATTACGGGGAATACGATTGCCGAAAGAATACCCATGTGCAGATCGCCCGAAAGCGCCCCCGAAACACCGCCTGCAAGTGCAGGTCCCAAGGAACATCCCATATCTCCGCCCAAAGCAAGCAAAGCGAACATCGAAGTTCCTCCGCCTTTGACCTTAACCGAAGCAATACTGTATGTTCCCGGCCAAAAAATTCCCACCGAAAAACCGCTTACGGCACAGCCTATAAGACCGAACACGGGACTTGGCACCAGCGCAACGCACAGGTACGATGCTATGCATAAAATACTGCTGAAAAGGATAAACTTATTAAGGTCGAGTTTATCACCGTACTTGCCGTACAAAAGCCTTGATGCCCCCATAAGTGCGGCAAACGCCATAGGTCCTGCAAGGTCACCTACGGTTTTAGATACTCCGAGACCCTCTTCGGCAAATGCCGATGCCCATTGAGCAATGGTAAGTTCGCTTGCACCTGCGCAAAGCATCATTACCATTAAAAGCCAAAAAGTTTTGTTTTTGAAAATTTCACCGATTTTAAGTCCCTCTTCGCCGTCGCCCTCCAAAGTGTATATGGGCGCAAGCAGAAACATTACAAAATCGGTAATAGGCACAAGTGCCCAAATAAGCGCAAGTATTTTCCAATTTTCGATACCGAAAACCGAAAAGAACAACGTGGAAAGAAGCACAACGCCCATTTGTCCCCAACAGTAAAAGGAGTGAAGCAAACTCATCGTCTGTTCCTTTTTTTCCGTGGGACAGGCTTCCACCATAGGGCTTACAACAACTTCCAAAAGTCCGCCGCCTACTGCGTAAAACGCCACCGAAATAAGAATTCCCACAAAGGGATCCGCAAACGTTTCGGGCAGTAAAGTAAGCAAAATAAGTCCCGTAGCGGCACATCCGTTTGCCAAGAGCACCGATGCTCTGTAACCTATTTTTTTAACAAACCCTGCCGAAAGTAAGTCCACCGTCAACTGTATAAGAAAATTTATGCTTATGAGTGCGGTAATTTTGGATAATGGAATACTGTACGTATTTTGAAACGTAACGAACAAAAGCGGTACGAAGTTATTTACTACCGCCTGCACTATATATCCCGTAAAAGACGCACTTATAGTCCGCCTGTAACTGTTTTTCATAATTTCTCCTCCTGAATATACTGTCTTTTATTATATAAAAAAAGACGGAAAATGTAAAGGGAATAAACGGAAAACAAAATAAACAGTTTGAAGAATTACAAATATTTGCTTAATAAAAAAAGATTATCCTATATAATTTTCATCAATCCGAAAGACGACCGAACCGTTCTGCGTTATACGGTTGAAACCGTGTAACGGCTGATACCCATTTAGCGGTCAGATTATCCATTTTCTCCGCAAAAAAAAACGCCGAAATTACGAGCCTCAGCAAAGGTGTGCTTTCCGGATATTACAGTATTTGATGACAGTATACCCGTAATCGGTACATTTGTTATGGCAAAACAGATTTTTTAGCAAAAAATCCGCTGTTTGCAAAAATAAAAAGTTACAGCCGAAAAGCAACGTAACTTTTCGGCTGTATTTTTATATATCTGAAACTATCGGGTCTATATATATGCATCGCCTGCGTTACCTCTCATATTAAAAACCGCATTGCACATTTTTCCTGTAACTCGTAAAATTTCTCTTCATCGTATTTGCGTAACTTCAATTTAAATACGGCATTCCCGTTTTCATCGCAAATGATGCCGTTGGTGTAACATCCGACAACGACTTTGGGACCTTTATCTTGAATGCAGTAAGTGATCTTGTACCCACTGTCGGTGACCGATTTTTCACTGCCGTCGCAGGGTATAACCGTCGATCGCTTTATGACATTCACAAATTCAACGCAATAAGGTTGTTGAGCAAATACGGCATAATATTTTTTTCCGTCCTTTTACACATATAAATACATTGCCGTCCCTGTTTGATCATCTGTAAATCTCGGATCCGACTTTTCCGTATTATAAAAATATTCATATTGAGGTTCAAACTCATATGCCTTTATTCCAACCTTTCTCAGGTATTTGTCCGTGCAATTTGCGTTTTTGACAGACAAACTTTCCGTTTGGTCTATCTCCGCAAACGGATAACATTTATCGGTTTTATAAACCTCACAGTAACGCATAAGCATCTCTTCTTCAATGCTTATCTGCAAAGCATAATACTGTTTTTCAATATCTTTTGAAGAAAACGCAAGTTTTGCTATATAAGGATACTTAATCCATCCGTAATGAATTTCCGTTCCGTCAAACACACGGTACAGTTTTCCGTCTTTCCCCTCAACGCAGTAATTGAAAGTGCTGTCAGCGCATCCCGTCAACGTTACGTCATCCAAACGCATAAAATTCCCATTAAACTCCACCGTGCTCTGTTTAACCAAACTCTTCTACTTTTCAAGTGTTTTGCCCTTTAATGCAACGTAGAAATCTACGGTGAAGAAATCATCCGTTCTTCCCGTAGTGGGAATATATATATTGTTCGTGCCGTAAGATCTTATGTTCAAATACACCGTGTCAACGGAATCTAAACTTTCCGTCAACGCCTTAAACTTTGTTTTTATGGGATCTTGGAGTTTACTTAACAGTTCTACCTTACTTTCACCCGTAACGTCCGTTTCAAAGTAATCACTGTCATATTTGAATTCCCATCCGCCCACACTGCTCGCAGTAAACGTATACACGCCGTAATACGCATCATCAACAGTAGTTTCGGTACCGTTCACACCGCAAACTTTGCCGTACAAACCCGTAGGTAACGGTATTGCCGTACTTGCAGGCATCGGTGTTGCATTAGGATCGGGAGTTGCCGTAAATACCGCACTCGGTCCTTTATCAGACGGAAGCGTAGGTGCCGGTATTGCCGTTACATCAGGCAAACTTTCGGTAGGAGATATTTCCGCCGTACCTTGATTATCGGCACATCCGCAAAAGAATAGTGCGGTGCAGAGGATCGGTATAAAAAATTTTTTTCATTTTTACACTTCTCCTTTATTTATATTTTAATTATAGCATGCGCACATATGTCTGTCAATGAACAAACAGATAGTTTATTAACATTTTCGGAATTTTTCTTAATATAAAAGGTTCGCCGTTTGGCGAACCCATAGAATTTTATATTTTACAAAGTTTTCACTCCCGAAAGCATGTCGAAATGATATTTAACAATGCCCAAATCGAGTTTAGTATAAAAACCTTTTCCGCATTCAACTTCCACATTGCCGTTGGGAAGATATTTGAAAAAGAACTTTTGCTGATTCATTGCAGTAGGTGCCAAAAGTGCTCCCTCTACGCCTTTTTTGAACCAATCGGGCATTCCGTCGGAGTAATTGCTGACTTCGTTTAACTTTTTGTTCGAATGCTCAACACCTTGCGTTTTGCCGTAACCGAGAGCAATAATACATACGCATTTTTCTCCTTTACCTACTTTTGCTTTGCTTTTGCCGTGAGTCATTGCCACCCAGCAGGTATTAAGCCCCCATTCCTGCGCTTTTAAAACCAACTGCTCGCCATAATACCCCAATTTTTCCTCATCGATCTTTTTTCCCACAAGTGCAATATAATTTTGAACGCCGTCAAATTTCCCGTAATGTGCCATAAAGGAATCGAAACATTTCGGTTCATCGTATAAAATTTGAATATTCAATCCCTGTTTTTTATTGATTTCTTCCGTCAGTTCGTTCAGCGCTTTTCTTGTATTTCCGTCAATACTCTTATTCCCGTACTGCCTTACACTGTGGCGTCGCTTCATAAGTTCTATCATATAAAAACCTCCGTTTTTTCGGCATCAGCCGTTATTTTCTTCAAGCCGCTCGGGCACGCTGTGTGAAATATCCGCCGCCAAATGCATTATGGATATCATATTTTCAAATACGTCGTCGGAAACGTCAAAACATTAATAATTTTTCGTTCCGTCCTTGCGCACCTTAACTATGCGGCATTTTTCAGTATCTGCAAATGATGTGAAACCGACGGACGGAAAAGGTTCGTTTTTTCGGCTAATGTACCCCTTACTCCTCCACACTCGCCTATCTTCATCATTTCCAAAATCATATGCTGTCTTGTTTCATCTTCCCATGCAGTTAATATTTTTGTTCAGTCCCCCCCGTGCAAGTTCGCCGATTTTTTATCCATTGTAAACCTTTCAGTGTTAATTTTTATTTGTTCAATGCAAAAACCGCATTGTTGCATTATTTTGCTTTATTATTACTTTTTTGAATATAGCCGACAGGCTGTGAAAAGTTTTGTGTAGCAAAACTTTGCGTGTATATTATAATTCAAGCAAAAATTCTTGCTTGCAACGGAATTTTTGCGACGGATTTCAATCTTACGCCGTGAACCGCAGGGTCACGTCAGCCGACAGGCTGTGAAAAGTTTTGTATAGCAAAACTTTGCGTATATATTATAACACATATTTCCCATCATTCACTATCCATAAAGAAAATCTATACGAATAAAACGGCACAAAACGCCGTTTTACAGTTTCTTTATTATTCCGTCGGTGAGCATTGCATCAAGAGTGAGTTGCTCTTTTAACGATTTCACCGAACCGAAATTTTTTTCGTCCCTTAAATGTTTAACAAACTCTATTTTCACATTTTTGCCGTAAACGTCGCCGTTAAAACCGAGAATATGTGTTTCCACCGATATTTTACCCGTGTCGGAAACGGTGGGGTTTGTACCAACGTTAGTCATTCCCTTATATTTTTTTCCGTTAAAAGTGCAAATGCTTGCATACACACCTGCACGGGGAAGCATTTTTCCCTTAACGGTTTCGGTGTTTACCGTAGGAAATCCGATAGAATGTCCGATATGTCTGCCGTGCACCGTTGCACCGCTTACTGAATAATGTCTCCCCAATAGGGACGTCGCTTCTTCAATATTCCCCTCGGTCAGCGCATTGCGAATTTCTGTGGAAGACACGATCTTTCCGCCGTACTGTTGAGGCGGAACGGTAATTACCTTAAAATTCAACTCTTTTCCGAAAAGACAAAGATCCTTGCAACTGCCCGATGCATTTTTCCCGAACTTATGGTTAAAACCCACCACCGTTGCGCACGGATTAAATTTTGCGCAAAGAAAATCTATATATTCTTTCGGCGAAAGGGATGAAATACTTTTGCCGAACTTTTGCATAAAAACTTCATCCGCACCGTTTAAGATAAGCAGTTCTTCCTTTTCTTTGGGCAAGGTAAGAACAGTATCGGTTCCGTTAAAATATGCAGATGGCGGAATATCGAAAGTGCAGGCGATAACTCTTCCGCCGATTTTTTTTGCCTCGTTTATCAGTGTCGCATGTGCTCTGTGCACACCGTCAAAAGTACCCAAAACAAGTATATTGCTCATTTTATTTCACCCAAAAAGCACTTGTTGTAAATTTTGCCTTTTTCCCTTTTGCCTATGCCGAAAAAATCGCCGTTACACCAAAGTTGCATATAACCGTCGGTTAAACTTTCGGCAAATTTTTCGTCTACGGGGTTTCCGTTGGTCAATGCTTTATGGCAGAAAGGGTCAATTTCACATCTGTGCATATATGCAATTGAGCCTGTTATAGGGGTAATAAAAGAATAATCGTTAAGTTTTACACGCTCTTCTATTTCCTTTATTTTCAATGCACCGTCGATATTCAGCCCTGCTGCCGAAGTACGGAGAAGATGCTCCATATATGCTCCGCAACCGAGTTTTTGCCCTATATCGTGGCAGATAGTGCGAATATAAGTACCCTTACCGCATTCAACCGTCAAGTCACAGCCGTTTTCTTTAAAATCGCCCGTGCGCTTTGCGGAATAAACTTTCACTTTTCTTGCTTCTATTTCGGCTGTTTGCCCAAGCCTTGCAAGTTCGTAAAGTCTTTTTCCGTCCTTATGAATTGCCGAATACATAGGGGGGATTTGCAATATATCGCCGTTAAATTCCTCAATTACACCGTCAAGTTCTTCAAGAGAAAATTCGGGAGTGCACCGAGTCAAGACTTTTCCGCTTCCGTCCTGCGTATCTGTGGTTTTTCCGAAGACGATATGTGCCTTATACGTTTTGGGAAATTCGGTTAAAAAATCAAAAAGTTTGGTTGCACGACCCACGCAGACCGCAAGAACGCCCTCCGCATCGGGGTCAAGTGTTCCGCAATGACCTATGCGCCTTTCGTGCAAAACGCCTTTAAGTTTATTTACAACGTCACCGCTCGTCCAGCCGGCTTCCTTGTAAACGTTAATAACGCCCTCCATTAAAGCACCTCGCCGATTTTATCCAATATTTTACGGATAACTTCCTCTCGGGTACCGTAAAGTGTTGCACCGGAAGCAAGTTTGTGTCCGCCTCCTCCGAAAGACACACATATTGCCGAAACATCTCTGTCGCCCTTTGACCGCATACTCAATTTATATCCCTCGGGAATTTGCCGTATAAAAAATGCAATTTCGGTATTTTCCACAGCACGGCACATTTCAACAGAGCCTTCCGAATCGGAAGAATCCGCTTCAAATTCCGCATAATCCTCACTATCCAAATAAGTATACGTTACAAGTCCGCCGTATTCTTGGCGAATATGCTCCGCCGCACGCCCTTTAAGCAAGGTGCGTTTAAGCGTTGTGGTTTGGAACAGTGTGGAAATTATTTCATCCTGTTTTATTCCGTAAGCGTACAGCCGTGCAGTATCTTCCACGTCCTTTTGCGTAACGCCCGCATATGAAAGTCTGCCCGTATCGGTGGATATTCCCACATAAAGCGCTCTCGCAATCTCCCTGTCAAGAGGAATGCCCATTTCATCGGCAAGTTCCAAAACCGCAAAGGCATTTGCACTGCGATCACGGATAACGTTTACCTGCGCAAACCCCGTATTGGTTGCGTGGTGGTCTATCTGTGCCTTGCGAGGAATTCTTTCAAACAGTTTTATGCAGTTTCCCATTCTGTCAATACTCGAAACATCCACCGCAATAACGCTGTCAAAACTGTCAAGATCAATATTCTTTTTTGTCAGCGATGCTATCTCTTCTATCTTCATACAGTTTTCGGGAATATTTCCCTCACAAAACCATCTTCCCCTCTTGCCTGTTTTTTCAAGCAAGAATATAAGTGCGGCGGCACTGCCGAGAGTGTCGCCGTCGGGTGAAATATGTGAGATTATCGCAAAGTCGGAACCGTTTTTTATAAATTCCGCAAGATTTCTCATTTTTCTTCCTCTTTGCTGTTGATTTTGTTCAATATTTCACTGATGTGAATACTGTATTCAATGGAATCATCCGCTATAAGCGTTAATTCGGGCATCTTGCGGACACTTATATATTCCGAAAGTTGCCTTTTCATAAAGCCTTTTGCCGCTTCAAGTCCCAAAAGTGTCTGTTTTCTTTCTTCTTCCGTACCCAAAACCGTAACATAGACTTTGCAATACTGCAAGTCATTGGAAAGTTCGGTTTTAACGATACTGCACATCGGACTTATCCGAGGATCGTGCAGGTCGTTTCTTATTATATCCGCAAGTGCACGTTGGATTTCCAAACCCAACCTGTCCGAACGTTTATACTGCATGGTATTCACCGATTCCTTTCATTAAAATCAGCGTGCTATTTCCTCCATAACGAACGCTTCGATAACGTCACGTTCCTTAATATCGTTATAGCCCACTATACCTATACCGCACTCATAGCCCGTGGCAACTTCCTTAACGTCATCCTTAAACCTGCGGAGCGATTCAACTTCGCCCTCGTGAATAACGATATTGTCACGCAGCAACCTGAGTTTTGCGCTTCTTGTAATCTTTCCGTCGGTAACGTAACTTCCCGCAACGGTGCCGTGACCGGGAACCTTGAACGTTTGGCGAACTTCGGCGTGACCGAGAATAACTTCCCTGTATTCCGGTGCAAGCATACCTTTCATCGCCTTTTCCACATCTTCGATAGCATCATAAATTATCCTGTAAAGACGGATATCTATCTTTTCTTTTTCAGCCATAGTGCGTGCCGTGGAATCGGGACGTACGTTAAAGCCGATTATTATGGCATTGGACGCCTGTGCAAGGATAACGTCGGAACTTGTTATGGCACCTACCGCTCCGTGAATTGCCGAAACTTTAACTTCCTCATTGCTGAGTTTTTCAAGTGCCTGTTTAACTGCTTCCACACTACCCTGTACGTCGGCTTTGATAATAAGGTTAAGTTGCTTCATTTCGCCTTCCTGTATCTGTGCGAACAAGTCGTCAAGGGAAGCCATACTCTTTGCCTTTGCCTGTGCAATCTTAATCTTATCTCTTCTCTCTTCCGCAACCTGACGGGAAAGTTTATCGTCTTCGGTAGCGAAAAGTTGGTCGCCTGCATCGGGAACTTCGTTAAATCCGAGCACCTCAACAGGTGTGGAGGGAGGAGCAACATTAACTTTTTCGCCCTTATCGTTTACCATTGCACGTACTCTGCCGAATACCGTTCCGGCAACAATGGTATCGCCTACTTTAAGGGTACCGTTTTGCACAAGTACGGTTGCAACGGGACCTCTGCCCTTATCGAGTTTTGCTTCTATAATTATACCCTTTGCCGTAAGGTCGGGGTTGGCTTTAAAATCCTCTATTTCGGCAACAAGAAGGATCATTTCCAAAAGTTTATCAATACCCTCTTTTGTATAAGCCGACACGGGAACAACTATTGTATCTCCGCCCCAATCCTCGGGAACAAGTTCGTACTGCGTAAGTTCCGTCTTAACTCTCTCGGGGTCGGCAGTGGGTTTATCCATTTTGTTTATGGCAACTATTATCGGCACTTTTGCCGCCTTTGCGTGGTTGATTGCTTCAACCGTTTGGGGCATAACACCGTCATCCGCCGCAACTACTATAATCGCAATATCCGTTGACTGTGCACCTCTTGCACGCATCGAAGTAAAGGCTTCGTGTCCGGGAGTATCGATAAACGTTATCTTTTTGCCGTCATTTTCAACCTGATAAGCACCTATGTGCTGTGTAATACCGCCTGCTTCGCCGGAAGTTACGTTTGCATGGCGTATAGCGTCAAGCAAAGAAGTTTTACCGTGGTCAACGTGACCCATAACGGTAACAACAGGAGGACGGGTAACGTAACCTTCTCCGTCTTTTTCGCCCTCGTCAACGGTATCGTTAAGCGCATCTTCAAAGGTTTTGGTAAGTTTCTGTTCAAGTTCGATACCGTATTCCGAAGCAACCATAAATGCCGTTTCGTAATCTATCTCTTGGTTGACGGTAGCCATAGTACCCATCATAAAGAGTTTCTTTACTATATCCGCCGCAGGCTTACCCAACTTTTCCGAAAGATCCTTTATCATTATGGTTTCCGTAGTCATTACGGCGCTCTCGATAACGATAGGCTCTATTACCCTCTTGGTTTCCTTTTTATCCTTTTTGGGTTTGCGTACACGGAAGAACTCGTCATCCTCACCGAAGTTTTGCGGACGGCGGTTGCTGTCCTTTTTAACATTCTTGGGAGTCTGCTCGTTATCGTGATTTTTGCGGTAATTCTTTTTGTTGGGATCGTAATTGCTTACTCTCTCTTTTTCTATCGATTGCAATACCGGTGCGCCTGCCAACGGGCTCTTTTGAGGACGCTGTCCGATCCTCTGTTGCGTGTTTTGACGCCTGTTGTCGCCGTCGCCCTTATCGAAACCGTCTTTGCGGAATTCGGGTTTGCTGTATGGCGGACGCTGTCCGTTGCCCTGACGGTTACCGTCTCTGAAATTCGGTCTTCCGTCCTTATTGAAATTGCCGTTCCTATCAGTGCCGGTTCTGCCGTCACCTGCATTTTTACGGAAATTATCCCTATTCTCGCTTCTGCCGTCGGTTCTGTTATCATTTCTGCGAGTGAAGTTGCCCTGTGCGGTGCGTTCACTGCGCTCGGTACGGTCTGTGCGCTCATTACGTTCGGGTTTCTTTTCAGTTGCCTGTTTTTGCTCTTTTTCGGCTTTTTTCTCTTCGGCGACTTTCTTTTCTTCCGCCGCCTTTTTCTCTTCGGCGGCTTTCTTTTCTTCTTCCGCCTTGCGTACTTTCTCCGCTTCCTCAGCCTCTTCACGTGCACGCTGAGCCTCATATTCAAGACGAGCCTTTTCCTGTTCTGCTCTTTCCTGTTCTTTCCGTGCGTCCTCAGCCTTTTTTTCGACTTCGGCATACTTTTCTTTCAATATGCGTTTTTGCGCATCAAGATTGTTTTTTGCCTTGCCTATTTTTTCAATTATAACCTTGCCCGTGTTACGGATATCTGCTGATTTACTCATTGTCTACCCCCAAAAAGGTTTATCTCTTTTATTATCGCTGCGGCAAATCCCGCATCGGTAATGCATACGGTTTTTTTCTCTTTCCTGCCTACGGCTTCGCCCATTTTACCGTCGTCGTCAAGCATAAAGCAGGGAATATTGCGATACGAAGCCATATCGGAAAAATGTTTTACGCTGTTTTTACCGGTATCGCCTGCCAATAGCACCAAGCGTGCCTGCATATTTTTAATTGCCGCTTCCGCATTTTGACTTCCGCATACCGCCTTGCCCGCTTTTTGAGCAAGACCCAAATATGACAGAAGTTTTTGTGTTGCCGCAACTTTCTCCATTACTTACCCTCTGTTTCCGCTTCAAGCATTTGAAGCATTTCATCGGAAATTTCGGTTTCAAGCGCACGGGAGATCGCCCTGCTTTTTACCGCACGGCGCAAGCATTCCTTATCTCTGCAAACATACACGCCCCTGCCGGAAACCTTGCCTTTAAGGTCAATCTTCACTTCGCCCTCGGGAGTACGTACCACCCGTATCATTTCCGCTTTGGGTTTGCACTCTCTGCATCCCGAACACGTACGCATAGGAATTTTCTTAGTTTTCAACTTCATCTTCCTCTGAATCCGATACCTGCCCGTTCACTTGAACTTGACTTTCGGATTTAATATCGATATTCCAACCTGTAAGTTTTGCGCAAAGCATAGCGTTCTGGCCCCTCTTGCCGATAGCAAGTGAAAGTTGGCTGTCGGGAACAACAACGGTGGCTTTCTTTTTTTGTTCGGTCTCGTCAATGCTTACCGAAATCACCTTTGAGGGGCTGAGTGCATTGGCAATATAAGTTACGGGATCTTCGCTCCATTTTATTATATCGATTTTTTCGTCGTTTATTTCATTTACCACGTTGGCAACACGTATTCCCTTTTGACCTACGCAAGCACCCAACGGATCAATTCCCGAATCCTCACTGTATACGGCTATCTTACTCCTTGAACCTGCATCCCTTGCAAGAGACTTGATTACTACCGTGCCGTCTGCGATCTCGGGAACTTCAAGTTCGAAAAGGCGCTTAATAAGTTGCGGATGAGTTCTCGAAACCGTTACTGCGGCACCGTACTGTGCTTTTTTAACTTCCGAAACGTAAACTTTGAGTTTTGTGCCGGGAGTGTAGTTTTCACCTGCAATCTGCTCTTTCGGGGGGATTATGCCCTCCATTTTACCCAGTTCCACATATACGTAGCCGTTTTCCGTCCTCTGAACGGTCGCAGTCATAAGTTCGCCCTCTTTATCGGCATATTCGGAATACATCTTGCCCTTTTCAGCCTCACGCAAACGCTGTGTTATAACCTGTCTTGCTGTCTGTGCGCCGATACGGCCGTAATTCTCGGGTGTATCTTCAACTTCAACCGTTTCGTCCAACTGTGCGTCGGGGCGTATTTCCCTTGCATCTTCAAGTGAAATTTCAAGCAAGTTATCGTACACGTCTTCAACAACGGTTTTAACTATGTAACAGCGTACGTCACCCGTTTCTCTGTCCATATGGGCAACAACCGTTGCCGCATCGCCGTACTCTCTTACTTTTTTGTATGCCGATACCATTGCAAGTTCCACAGACTCAAACAGCATCTCCGCATCTATACCCTTTTCCTGTTCAAGCATTTTTATAGCAGTTATAAGTTCCGAATTCATTTTTTCCTCCCAAAATCAAAACCCGATATAAGGTCTTACTACGTCAGTATTGTTTTTATCAAAAACGGTTTCTTCCCCGTCAATAAGTAATGTAACGGTTTCACTGTCCGCTTTTACAAGTTCGCCAACGAACTTCTTTTTCTTACCCTGAACTGCTTTTTTAAGTTTCAGTTCAACTTCCTTGCCGATATTCCTTTCAAAATCCCTTTCTTTTTTCAGGGGACGGTCCCCCCAAGTACTTACGCACAGACAGTAAGGTCTGCCCGAAGTGGGATTTGCCTCTTCCACGGCGTCTTCAATGGCACGGGATACCGTTTCGCAATCGTCGATATTCACGCCATTATCCGAACATATGTAAAAATTAAGGCACATCTGCCCCTCTTCTCTGACATATTCCGTATCAGCCATTTCAAAGCCGAGATCTTCAATTATCTTGCGAGCCGCATTCCCCGCAACGGTAGCCACATCAGCCATAGTATTCCTCTTTCAAAAAGCAAGAGTGGGACGTACGGTGCCCACTCTCTCATAGAAGTATTGTGCGTTAATATAATAACATAGTACCGAAAAAAAAGCAATCGTTTTTTAAAAAAAGTTTTTTTATGTGCGTTTTAATGCAATATTTTGCTTTTTTTGCGTTTTATGCCGTAAATAACGTTATTTTGTTACTGTTTTTCCTCTTTTTCTTCTTCCTCGGGCTTAACCTTTACACTTATTTCTTCCGTATGTAAGCCGTCGGCTTTGAGCACCGTAACGGTAAGATTTCTGTACTCAAACGTAAATCCCTCATCGGGAATGCTTCCGCTGTGTTCGGTTATCCAACCGTTTACCGTAGCGGATTCCGTCTCCGTATCCTCGGGCAGGTCAAAGAACTCAAAGAACTCGTCAATAGGCGTGGATGACAAAACCGTAAAGTTGTCTTCCCCCGTCTTTACTATATTCTCTACTTCCTCATCCTGTTCGTCCCAAATTTCGCCCACAAGTTCTTCCAAAATATCTTCCATCGTAACAAGACCTGCGGTTCCGCCGTATTCATCCACCACGATTACCATATGGTTGTGGTCCATTTGCATATCTCTGAAAAGAGCATCCAAATGTACGCTTTCGGGTACGAAAGTAGGTTCAAACACCGCCTTGGACAGATTGAAATCTTCTTCGTTGCGTTTAAAAAGATAATCTCTTACGTAAAGTATGCCCGTAATATTGTCCACACTGTCCGTATACACGGGAATACGGGAATAACCGCTTTCGTCCACGGTCTTCATTATCGTTTCGTCGGAAGCGTCACTCTGAATAAGTTCCATTGAACTGCGCGGTGTCATAATGTCCGCAGCAGTAAGTTTTTCAAGTTGAAAAACGTTTTTGATGTACTCGATATCGTTAACGTCAATGGTTCCGTCCTCGGCACCGGCATCAAGCATACTTACTATATCTTCCTGCGAAACGCTTTCTTTCCCCTCGGGGTCTATGCCGAAAATACGTACCAACACGCCTGCGGTTTTATTTAAGCAAAACGTTACGGGGTGCAAAATGAAGGCAAAGAAAAGATTAAACGAGCAGGTAACGTATGCAGTCTTTTCTTTTTTTCCGCCTACGATCGCTTCGGGCACGGCATATGAAAAAAGTGCGAAGAAGATGACCGTTATAAGCGTTACCGTCGCCGACGATACTGCTTTTTCAAAAAACTGCGGTTCTTTTGAAAACATTGTTCTTGCAAGTGGGGTTGTCAAATTGAGCACGCCTAATGTAAGTGCAAAGCCTACACACAAAAGTTTAAGCAGATTTTGACTTGCCTGATATTTGGTGGGATCTTCGGCAATTTTTTGCAACCTTTTTGCCTTTTTATCTCCCTCTTCCGCCTTTAACTTAACTTTTGATGCGTTTATTTCTCCAACAGATATCTGTGCAGTATGGGCAAAAGCCGTCAGAAATGCAAGAAGAATAATTATCAATATTGTTTCACCCATAAAAAGCACTTCCTTTTCCTATAAACTTTTTGGGTGAGTTGCTTACTTAAATTGCAACTTCGGGGCAGCGGATCCGTAAAAACCAACTCCTTTTTAAAATAAATTTCCAATATTGTACCACATAGAACGATTATGCGCAACTTTTTATTTTATCCAACTTTTTCTGTTTTTATCAAGATCGATATTCGTTTTGCCGTAAAGTGCCATTTGCATTTTCTGTGCCGCTACGGGAAAATCCACTTTCCAATACCAAATTCTACCCGATGATTCTTTAACCCTGAACTCCGTAGCACAGTCACTGTCGGGCAAGGAAACCGTTTTTACCGTGTAATTGAGCCATCCGTTCAAAAGTGCATCGGTGGCAAGGGACACTGCCTGTGTACCCGAATATCCCGTGCGGATATAAGGTATAACGTCATTCACAAGAGAGATCATCTTCGTTTTACTGTAACTTTTCATCTTTTCGATTATCTTGCCTATAACTTTCTGCTGTCTGCCAACTCTTGCTTCGTCACCGCCCGTTTCGTGACGGATACGCATATATATAAGTGCCTGTTCGCCGTTTAAATGCTGTGTGCCCGCTTTAACAGAAGTCCAATTTTCATTCATATACTCGGCTTCGGCAGACGTTATTTCAACATCTATTCCTCCGAGTTTGTCTATTATTTTGGGAAGCGAATAAAAATTTACCACCGCATAGTTATCTATTTTTATTTTATAGTAGGATTCTATCATTTCTATTTGATAGGCGGGTCCTTTATAACTGCAAGCGTGATGCAGTTTTTCAAACTTACCGCTGTGGGGAATATAGCAGTACTGATCGCGCAGTACCGATGCGAGAGTAATTGTCTTTGTATTATGGTTAAGTGAAAATATAACCATTGCATCTGCACGGGAATTTACGTTCATATCCTCGTTATCCATACCGATAAGCAGGATATTCTGCACCCCGTCATCCTTTACGGGTGCACCGTTGTTCATCCAATTTTTGATATTTTCCTGCAAACTGCCTGCCTCGGAGGGATGGGTAAACCCGTCACTGTCGGTAGCCATCGGTTCAACGGTTCCGCCCGTATCGATTATCTTACCGTCATCTATATGCTGTGCATCATCTGTGGGAACGTACACCGTTCCGCTGTTCATTCTGCCCAAATACCATACCGCAATACCGTATGCCGAGCCTAATACAAGAATAACAATACACAGTGCCACCGCTATTATCTGAAAAAACAGTGTTGCGGGGTCGTTTGTCTTAAACAGCATATTTTTCTCCTTAAAAACCTTTTCTTTCACTTTACCAATTTTAACATATATGCGCCGATTTATCAAACGGAAAAGCAAAATTTCGTTCGACAAAAAAACCTCCCGAATGTCGGGAGGCATAAATTATCATATCCAACTTTTTCTGTTTTTTTCAAGTTCGATGTTTGTTTTACCGTAAAGCGCCGTTTGAAGTTTCTGTGCCGCAATGGGGAAATCCACTTTCCAGTACCAAAGATTGTCCTCCGAATTGGTAAATCCCTTTGCACAGGCATCGTCGGGAAGAATCACCTGATTTATCGAGTAATGAAACCAACCGTCGGTAAGAGCGGTGGTGGCATAAGCCAAAATTTCGTTAGGTTGCAATCCCGTACGGATATAAGGTATCATAGAATTCACTATGGATATAAGTTGCGTAAGTGAGCATTCCTTTGCCTTGTCAATCATATTCATTATGACCTTGCGCTGTCTTCCCGTCCTTGCGGTATCTCCGCCGGTGGAACCCTTACGTATACGCATATAAGTCAGTGCGTGCGCACCGTTTACCGTCATATCGCTTTCGCCGTAGGGAATATCCCATCCGCAGGTATCTTTAAGATACTTTGCCTCGTTGGATTCAAGATGAATATTTATTCCGCCCATCGCATCTATTACGTGGGTAACCGAAGCGAAGTTTACTATAACGTAGTTATCTATCGTAACTTTATAGTACCGTTCTATCATCTGTATAAGGGTAGCCGGACCGTAGTTAAGGGAATGATGCAATTTGGTAAAAGTACCTTTATTGCTGTGTACAAGATAAATATACTGATCCCTCATAAGCGACGAAAGAGTAATTGTTTTCGTCCTGCGGTTTACGGAAAGAATCATCATGGCATCGGCTCTGCCCTTATCAGAAAGAGTCTGTTTATAATCGTCATCCATACCGATTAGCAGGATATTGGTAACCTCAGAATCGTAAACGGCTGTACCGTTGTTCATCCACTGCTTTATATTTTCCTTTAAACTGTTAAGTTGCGAGGGATGTATAATTTCCGCAGGATTCTCGCTTACTTCATTTTCGTCGGGAGGAGGTGTTTCCAATTCGCCGTATTGGGGAATATCCGCATTATTACCCTCGCCGATAACCGTACCGCTGTTAATATCCACGCCCTGTGTCGGATCGTATTTTTCTCCGCTTATACGCCCGAAATAGGCATTCCATCCCACAAGCAGACCGCCTGTAACTACTATTGCAATTGTAAGTGCGACCGCAACTACCTGCAACCACCAACTTACGTTATCTCGTGTTTCGAAAAGCATTTTTTTCACTCCTTAAAATCGGAATAAGGTTATTATACACCATTTTTCGATATCTGTACACTTTTTTTATTCTAAAAGAAAATATTTTCCCGCTTTATGCAATTGACTTAAACCGAAATTTGTGATACCATTCTTTCAGTAATATATTTACGGAGGAATTTATGCAAGAGTTTACGGTGGCAATACTGTTGGCAACGCACAACAGCGAAAAATATCTTCCCTGCCAAATTGACAGTTTGATCAACCAAACCTACGGGAATATAAAAATAGTAATAAGCGACGACTCATCAAATGACAAAACCGAAGAGATAATAGAAGATTATATAAAAAAAGACTCCCGTATCTTGCGCATAAAAAGCAAAAAACGCTTAGGCAGTGCCCAAGCGAATTTTATGTTTTTGCTTCAAAATGCCCCAACAGCCGATTTTTATGCCTTTTGCGACCACGATGACAGGTGGGTAAAAGACAAGGTGGAATGTACGCTGAACAAAATGCTTGACGGCGATATATCTTCTCCCCGTCTTGTACATTCGGATCTGTTCGTTGCCGATTCAAACCTTACCGTAATTTCAAACTCAATGTTTTCAATGCAGAAATTGCCCAAAAACCAAACTCTTGCCCAATCCCTTGTGCAAAACGGGGTAACGGGATGCACGGTGATGATAAACAACCCCTTACGCAATCTTGCACTGAAAAAAACCGATTGCGAAAATATGATAATGCACGATTGGTATCTTAATATCCTTGCCCGTATTTTCGGCTCGGTTGACTTTGTGGACCGTCCGCTTATCTTTTACCGTCAGCACGGCAATAACGAAGTGGGTGCAAAAGACGTACGTTCACCCAAATATATTGCTTCAAGAGCCTTAAATTTAAAGAAAAACAAACAAATGCTCATATCAACGTATATGCAGATAAAAGATATTGCCGAGGTTTACGGTGATACTTTACCAAACGGATGCGACGTTGTGCGCATTTACGGTCAGTTTGAAAAATTCGGCAAAATCAAAAAAATACACCTCTCGTTTAAATACGGTTTATGGAAAAACACCATTGTACGCCGTATAGGTCAACTGCTGTTTTTGTAAAATTACTGCTGTTGCAGATTTTTTATCTTCTCTTTTTGCGCTGATACGGTGCGTTCTTTTTTGGTCTTTAATGCGTTAAGTTTTTCGTTTAATTCATCACTTTTTTCCTTTACGCTTGTACCGTAATCTTTTTGTGCCTTTGCCCTTTCGTTTTCGGCAATACTTGATTCGCTTATTTTTTGCGAAGCCATACTGTTTTTTATACCGTTATATCGGCTGTGCAGTGTATCTTTAAGTTTATTTATGCTGTCGCCGTATTTTCTTTCCGCACTTTTTGCGCCCTCTTCGTAATCGTACTCCGCATTTTTTATTTTTTCACTGTACTCTTTAAGTTTTTCGGCTATATTTTTCTTCTTTTCGGTCTGACTGTCGGAATTACCGCTTGAAGTCTTACCAGAAGTATTATTTGAAGTACTTCCGTCATTTTTCCCTTTGCCGTCTTGTTCTTTTTTGATTTCCTTTACCGTTTCTTTTAGGGTTGAAGCCGTCTTTATTACGCCTTCAAGCGGACTTTTTTTCTTCACTTCTGTTGTTTTATTTCCAAAATCAAGCATAATTATCGCCCCTCTCGAAAGTCCCTTGCCGTATTCTACCGCAGGGTTCTGCTTTTTTATCACGTCTTTGCCTATTCCCGTAGCCGAAGATACGTCCGCAATGGTCTCTCCGCCTTTTGCCACGTAATAGCGTATGCCGTTTTTTCCGCTATGCACTTTTCCGTATTCCATTTTATCCCCTTTCCGATATTTCTATAAGTATCTGCCCGCTTGTGCCGTTGCAGGATATATCTATCCTGTTGTTGCCTTTTTTCATAGGCAGGCACACGCAATTTACCGACGGTTCAAATGTATATTCTGTGCCGTTAAGCGTAATCTCCGTATTTCCCCCACTGACCTGCAACGTAAGTTTCATTAAGGGATCGGACCTGTAACAGCAATAATACTTGGTTAAAAATTTTCTCTTTGATACATCCATACAGTATGCCGGCATCATTTTTGCCGAAAGTTCTATATTTCTTATGCGCTTTTCGAGTCTTGAAATTTTAAAAAGCATAAGTTCTTCATTTTGCGTCATATTCTCGCCCTTTCCCGTACAACGGTATATATAAACGTAAGCGGACCAACCGAAAAATCATTTCCGCTTCCGTTGCTTATTTCAAACCCCAAAATATCACCGCCGATATCAAAGGGAACTCGGTACAGTTTATCGTTTGAAGTAAGAGTCACGTTTCTTGTCTGACTTGCTCCGTCGGCGCAAACCGTAATTTTAAGTACACCCGAGCCCGATGCGGTAAAATGCACTTCCCTCACGTGTTTTCTGCTTCCCGAAATTCCCCAATCGTTTTTCGGGCTTTTCCAACAGCCGTATATCACTCCCGACGTGGAAAGACTGTCGCCTGCTCCCCATTCGGGCACGACACCGCTGTCACCCTGCGCCATAAGCAATTTTTCCTCATTGGAACTGCGCAAAACAGCCATACTGCGAATACTGCACCCTGCGAATATCTGCCACGAGCCGTCGTTTAATTTATATATAAGCATACCTTTCGTACCGTCGGTCTTCGTGTATGAAAGAAAATACGTACCGTTAAAGAACACACTTTGTTCTTCCTTGCACACAACTTCGCCTTTTGCGAAAAACGAGTCTATTCTTTCGCTTATGCGCACCACGGTATTCCCCGAAAGCCTGTACACACCGTAACGGGTTGCAAAGAGAATTCCGTTACCGCAAACGCAAATACTGCCCTCGGAAATCTCACTGTCGGAATAGTATATATTTTCAATGGAAAAATCGCTCTGTGCACCCAAACTGTCAAGAGAAACTATTCCGTAACGGCAAAAAACATAGAGTGTATCGAAATAGGAAACCGCATCCAATGTATTTCCTATAATATCGCTTATATCGATATATCCGCCTGCATCTTCCGAAATTTCAAAATTATCCGGTGCTCCCGCCTCCGAAAACCATATTCTTTGGGGATATTCCCCGTCGCCCACGCCGAACATTCGCCCGTAATGCATAACGGTACGTTTCATATGCGGTTTATTTCCGCAGGTAACCGACCTGATCTTTCCGCCCTCGGTATAAACAAACGGTCCGCAGTTAGGTCCGCCTAACAGTGCGCAATTGTTTTTACCCTGCTTAAACTGCGTAAAATACGTAAACGTTCCCGTTATTCCGTTTTCCGCTTCCACCGCCTGTGTACCTATCCTGTTAACCGTTTCATCGTATACAAAACGGTACAGATTTCCGTTTTTTGCCGAGCAGTAAAAATTGCCGTATCCCTCTTCCCCTGCCGATACGGACTGAAACTCAAACAGTTTCACAACCGCCGAGGGCAACTGTTTTAACAGTACCTGTTCGCCGTCCCTGTTCCATTTTGCTGTTCCGAAGCCTTTTATGCGCATAAGTCTTCCGCCCTCCGTGCGCACGTTTTGGGCAAAAGGACTTTCGTCAATACTCATTACCGACTGATCGTCTCGCATATTAAGTCCCGAAAACTTTTTCATACCGTAAGCATATTCTTTTGCTTCGTTTTGCGGTTTGGGATTTAAGTTAAGCATTTACGTCCACCTCTCCCCATTCATCACTCTGCACCCTCTCGCTTCACTTATATTATCCACGGTGTTTCTGTAAGCGCTGTCCCATACGCTTGCCTCTGCGTGCCTGTGCTTTATATTAAGATATCTTGATACGGCAAAATATATATACGCATAAGGGTCAACCTGCGTTTCCGGCAGCACGGGTTCATCCGCCCCGAGCGCCATAGGTTTAGGCAGATAATAATACTCCACAACGGCAGTATCTATCCATTTCGGAATATGTATAAAATCTTTTCCCGACCACGCACCCAATTTTAATCCGTTTATACCGTATGCGCTTTTAAGGGAAACAAAATCTTCTTTTAAATTCTTTATCGGTATCTCGCCGTATTCCGCATCCACACGTTCCCGTTTCACGGGACGCCATTTGTCCCTTGCAAGTATCATATATGCCGAATTTATGCACCGACCCAAGACCTTGTCGACATTTTCGTCTTCTTCGTTTAAATCAAGCAGTTCTCTCGTGCGCTGTATCATTTCGGAAAATTTCACTTTTGCATCCTCCTTGCCTTTTCAACCGCCTCGCTCATAGTTTCCGCTCTTTTTACTTTTTCCCGTGCCTGCAATTTTTCGTTTTCTCTGTCCATCTCTTCTATTATTTCGTTTATTCTCTCCCGTCGGTATTTTCTCGCATAGGTAAGAGTTCTCGCATCCAAAAAAGGAAAAGGAAGTTCAAGGCAAAAAGAACCGTCTTTTTGCTGTGAAGAATGAATTTCAAACTTTCCGCTCTTGCGGTTAAGCAGGATAAAATAACTGTCGTCTATTTCTTTCAGCCTATCCGTTATCCCCAAAGAATCGGAATATACGGGTATATAGTTTTCTCTCCTCATATTTTTCCTCCCTTATTTAAAATCCGACAGCCCTTTTTCGGGGCTGTCGGAAAAAGTAATATTATTTCTCTGTTATTCCGGAAAGTTTTGCCTGTCCGCAAGGCAGGAAGCACATAAGGTTTGCATACTTAACAAGCGTTGCGGTATACGCCGCCTTGCCTGCCTCCTGTTTAAGTACCGTTCCTCCCTCGCCTTCAAGCCACTGCCAATCGCAAAGTTGATGCATATCAAACAGTGTAGTATCAAGCAAGTACATACTTCCGCTCGGACAATATCTGTCTGCTACCACGGGAATACCCGAATAACTTATTGCCCTGTAACCGCCCTCCAATTCCACGGGATTAACGTTGCGTTTTGTGCTCTCCAAATAATTTTGGTACGCTCTGCGCACGCCGTAGGAACAGGTAATAAAGTCGGTTTTGCCACCGCTTGCTTCCTCTGCCGCATCAATGGCGGTCTGTATCTTTATATCGCTTATTTCTCCCGTCGAAGTCTCCACGTAAGGTTTAAGCCAATTCTTTTTACTTGTTGAAATTCCGTACAAACTGCTCGGGAGCGAAAAGAACGTTTCAAGTCCGTTAAGTTCCTTGCCGTAAGTGTCGCCGTTATATACGACCGTGCCCTCTGTAAGGGTAAGGCTTTCGCTTACCGTAACCTGATTTCCGTTTACCGCCGTAACAACACACTCCACCATAGTTGACGGTGCGACAAGCCTGAGTTTCATACCCGTTTTAACCCGTGAAGCGTCATCCATATTAAAACTTGTTTTTGAAGAAACAGCCGCCGTAACGGTGCCGAGTTTATCCTTTCCGTCACCGTAAAGCATACGTGAAAACTTCTGTTTTGCGGCGGAAATAAGTCCTTCCATTTCCGCATTGAGCAAATTAACCACCGCACCCTCGGTATCAGCCGAAGCACGCAATGCCTTATCGGTAATCTGTATTGTACCGTAAAGGTTTTTAAGTTCCGATTTAAGCACTGCATATTTGTTTGAATCCGCCTCGGGCAAAGCATCGTATTCGCCCAAAGCCGCAATGCCCGAAGAAAGTTCGTAGCATACGGGTTTTAAAATTTCTTTACCCGTAACAAAACTCTCCGTAGCCTTGAACTTTTGATATAAGGGGCTTATCGAATTATTCAAATTATTGATAAGCACGTCAAGATAGTAACTTTTTAATGCCGAATTAACCGTTGAAACCGAAATCATATTTTTCTCTCCTCATTTAAATTATTTTTTGTTTCTTTTAAAAAATGCTCTCGCAAGTTCCCCTGCTGCGCGCACCGATTGGGGTTTTTCCGCTTCCGTACAGGGCAAAGGACCCTTTTTATAACTGAGTGCAGGTGCCGATTTAAGGGAATTAAGATAATCTTCTATTATTCTCTTTTTAACGTTTTCGTTGCCGTAAATATACTTTTCCAAAAATTCGCCGTCGGAAGCATAACTTTCTTCCGTGCGGTAATTTTCCGTCAGCACTTTTATAAGTGCACTCTTTAATCCGTCACTGCCCGAAAGGGAAGCATCCTCCTCAAAGCAACGGCAGATACCGTCGGTAAATTTTTCGGCAATGGGATATTTTTTCAAAAATTCTTCCGCTTCTTTTGCCTCAAAATCTTCCTGCGGAATAAGTTCTTCCGCTTCTTTGATAATTTCCGTCAGTTCACTCATTTTGTTCCTCCTTTAACTTTTCTCTGTGAAGTCTTATATGTTCCTCAAAATGCGTATAAACGCTGTCGCTCGGCGAATGTGCCTCTTCAAACTCCTCACTCAAAAACGCTTTTGTATGTTCCGAAATATGTATTCCGTGATCGTCCGCATCCGAAATATTCGCATCTGCCCCGTCTTTGAGTTTCAGATTTTCCCTCTGCGCCCGAGCAACGTGAATTTCACCGATATCCGCAACATTTTCCCAATCGCCCATTCCCAATGCACGCAGTATGCGACTTTTCATTCTTTGGGTCATATTGCCGTTTTCATCGGTAAAAAGACCTTTTGAAGTAAGTTCGTAGATAAGTTGTCTGCGGTTGGAAATAGAATCCGACAGTTCGTTTTCCGTTTCGTGTACCACATCGTCTGCGGTAAGCATATTTGCCGACCAATATATTCTCGAAGCCTTTCCGTTAGCGCCCACCACTCTTTCTATTCTCGCCTCGCCTGCAAACTGCTTAAAAAGTCTGAGCCACTGGCGTGAAATTTCAAGCACCGCATCTCTTATTCTGTCGGCAGTCACCGCAAGGCGTGTATCATCCTGCTCGGCAATGGTATTCAGCGCCGTACCGCTTGTAACGTTCGTTGGCGCAACCGACTGTCTCATCAGGTCACTTGTGCCGGAAATCAAATTAAATTCTTCAAGCAGTGCAGTTTCTTCCCTTGCAAATTCCGAGGGAATATTCCCCGGATTCATCATTTCGGGTTTGCCTGCCCCCTGCCTGTAAATAATTATCTTGCCCGGTCGCAATCCGTTTTCGGTCAAGTCATCAATGTCCGCAGTGCCCTCTTCAACCGCCAACACCCCCACTGCCGAACGGCTCAACAGTTCGTGCATACGGTTGCGAACCGCATTGTACGCCCGCTGCACGGGTATACATCTTTCCACCACCGAGATACCCCATATACAGGCAGGCCTTGAAACGGAATTTTGTTGTACAAAAGGAAGTTTACGTGTATTTCCCTCGCCGTTAATATAGGGGAGTTCGCCATCATAAAGCAAACTTTCTCCGCACACCACCGCAAATCTGCCGTTTTTGTGTTTTTGCGACGGCATTTCGTAATATTCGAGAAGCAGTGCCGAATTTTCTCCGCCTGCGTTATCGGAAATTAAAGCACTGCTATACCCGAGTGTTTTTACGTCCTGTGGCTTAACGTCGCAATGCCACAGTTCATTTATATAATCGCAGGAATAAACTTTTGCGTGGATAACCGAAAAGCATTGGCTTATGTCCTGTACGGCAGACGTATCGGGGTAAATTTCATAAGGAGGGCACACAGAGGAAAATATATCACCCTCTCTTATCTCTCTGCCGTCCGCCGAAACTCCCAAAAGCGTGCCTTTTGCCGTTATCCACCCTTGCTTATAGAACACCGTACCGCAAAGTTCCGACCAAACCGTCGCCTCTTTTATAACCGCATCCATTGAATTTCTTTCAAATGCCGATTTCAAAACGAGTGTGCTAACCTTTGCGCTTTGAGTATCCTCTTCGCTGTCCGTTGCAGGACGCACCCTGACAATGGGAAGTACTTTGTTCAGTTTTGCAAGTCTGCTTTCCACAATAGGTGCTATATGGTTATAAACTTCTCTCTCCTGCCACGCATACTGTTTCGGACAGGAAAATATTCTGCCTGCCTCGGGCAGAATCTCGCAATACTGATTGCCCGTGAAAAAGTTCATATTAAGTTGCCACTGCAATTCGTATTTAAGCCTTTCTCGGCTTCTGCGTTCAAATTCTCTTTTTACGTAAGATACCGTTGTTTCTGTCTTTTTCAAATCAGTTCCTCCAAAATCAAATACCGCTTACTATTTTTCTCCTCTCCCTCTCCCGAGGACTTATTTCCGCCTTTTCCTTTCTTTTCTCCGTCAGTGAAGCAATATAGTACCTGAGTTCATCCATTGCGTGGTCGTCCCTTTTTACGGGAGATTCGCTGTTGCCGTAGCGATATCCCTTTATCTCCCTTATCATCTCCGTGCAGTTACGGAATATAAAAATACGGGGCATATCGCTCCGTTTTGTAAAATACTGCTTTACTTTTTGTATTCCCGTCCACAGATTTTTGTTTACCCTCGTGTTTACGCATATTCCCATATCGAAAAACAGTTGGGCAACGCTCCTGTCCGATGCAAGTGTATGTTGCAAAGACGCCGAATCCATTAACGCTTCCGCTTTCCCCGAAATTCCCTTTTTCCATCCCAGTTCCTCGCATTTTTTTAGTATCTCGTTACAGTGCCACCGAGCATCCTTGCCCGAAAAATAATGTTCCGCCAAAACGTATACGTTCCCGTCTCCGTCCCGAGCATACCAATGGCAGGAAAGAGGATTTACAAGTCCGGGGTCGATAGACATAGTATCGTACCACTCTTTCGGCACGTCAAACGGGTCTATAACGTGATAGTTTTCGTCAAACTCCCCGTATACAAGACCGCATCTGCTCATAAAATGTCCGTGCTCACGGCTTTCCCTTTCGCTTTCGGGCAAGGTTTTTCTTAACATTTCCGTCTCTTTTTCGTTTAAATACGGATTATCGCTCCAACTCATCACCGTGTACCAACATTCGGGGTCATTATTCTGATTCATATAAATATCGTCGTGCACCCAAGTAAGCCCCATAAGAGGCGTCATCGTCCCCCAAATTTCACCGCAGGTATCAAGCACTCGCATACGGCACTCGTCATAAATATCTTTCGGAGGTTCTTCGTCAAACCATATCCAATCTTGGCTCGTACCCTGAAAACGCTGTCTGCCTTGGTCGCAACTCTTAAAGCCTATCTGCGAAACCGTGCCGAACACGTTTTTTATGAGAATAAAATCTATCACGCCGTTTTCGGGACTGTCTTCACTGCCCCGTCGCATAACGGTTTTTTCGATCCAGTTTTTTGGTATGTAAGAAAGCAGTTTTTCCTGCGCCACATCACGCTGAACTTCCTGCGTTAAACTTACCACCCACCCCTTTGTGGCGCCCGTTATTTTTCTGTACGGATGTATGCCCCGTGCAAACCATACCGCTTCCACCGCTCCGCACTCTGTCTTGCCCGTTCTGTTTCCGCCGAACACCCACCTGTTGCGCTTTTTGCATTTATGGAATTCCATTTGTTTTTTATGCACTTTTGTCAAATTGTACCCAGCAAGTTTAAACAGTTGCGGTGAAGAGCGCATCTTTTCATCTATCTTCTTTAAGCAGTCTTTTTCGCTCAATCAGCATTGCCCTCGCTTCCTCCACGGTAAGTTCGCTTTCCGTCTCCTTTTTTATTTCCGCCGTATCAAGCCACCACTTTATGGCATTAAGGTCAGGCGGAACGTCTTTTTTTACGGTCTTTTTTATTACCTGTTCGTCTTCCATTACACCGTCGCTGTTTTTCTTTCCCTTAAACTCACAAGTCTCCTCCTGTGCGGTATATCCGACGCTTAAAAAACGCTTTCATAACCTTTGCCGAAGACGTCTTTCCCGAAGAAAGTGCCTCGTCAAGTTCAGTCTTTTCCCGTCGGTATTTTTTCAAAGTTTTCTCGCTTACACCCAAAAACTCCGCTATTTCCCTTTCGCTTTTTCCGCAAAAAGCAAGCATTTCCGCCTGCTTTAAATGGGGAAGTATCTTTTTCTCATACGTACCGCTCATTCTTTCACCTGCCTTTTCTCTCCCCTGCACTTTCAGTATAGCATTTCTTCCGCAAAATTCATATTTCTATGGGACACATTTTTACGTTAAAGCGACACTTTTTTTATTTTTCCCGTTTTATAATCGCAAAAAAGGAGTGTCACTGATTATGAAAAGAAATTTGAAAAAATACTTACGTTTCGCATTGCTTATACTGTCAGGGTTTCTTTCTGCGCAAATAAGTTTCGTTACGGGAATTTATCCTTTCGGTATTGCTCTGCTTTGCACGTTGGGACTTTCCCAAGAGTTTTTCTGCGTTTTTGTGGGATGTATTTCGGGCAGTGCCGTACTCGCACATAATTTACCGCAAATTCTCTTTTATCTTTTGCCCTACGCCTTAATTTTGCCCGAACTCCTTGTTTTGAATAAATTTTTCAAGCAAAAACTCCTCTTCTTTTCTCTTTCGGCTTTTTTGTCTTTCCTCATTCCCGCACTGACCGTTCCCGTAGCCGTAAGCGAAAAACTTACTTTCGTTTTTACGGGAATAATTTCCGCTTTTCTTTTGCCCTTACTTAAAAGACTGTACACCGTATTCGAAGAAATAGGTGACCGTTTCTCCCTTGAAAATGCCGACGTTCTCGCCCTGTGCCTTGTGGGCGGACTTGCCGTCTCATCACTGCCCCGTTTGCGTATATTTTCCTTTGACCTGTGCATTTTTGCACTGCTTGCCACCTCCGCCCTTGCAGTTACCGCCTATTCCGTGTCCGGCAGTATTTGGTCTTCCGTGTGCGGTATTATCTGGATAATAAAGGGCGGTGATACCTGCATTGCCCTTTGCCTTATTTCGGGAGGACTTATTTCGGGACTGCTGGAAAGTAAGCGCGGCGGAATACTCTTGGGATTTATTCTCGGAGACCTTACGGTTACACTGTTTTTATTTAATTCCCCTGCCCTATCATTGGGAGCGGTAAATATTCTTTTAGGTTGCGGATACACCGTATTTTTAAGCAAGAAATTCTGTGAACGGTTGCGCCGTCTTGCAGGCAAAAATTCGGGCGTTACCGATACCGAAATGATGTATCTGAACGAACTGCGCACAAAACAGCAGGACAAACTCCGCAGTGCGGGAAGAATGTACGGCGAGATCGCAAACACCTTTATTTCCGCCTCCCACGAGCGGTATATGAAAGACTCCCTGATTTCTTCCGCACGGGAAGTTTGCAAGAACTGCGTAAAACGGGAATACTGCGAAAACGCACGGGGTAGCGATACACTGTCGGAGTTTACTTTTCTATCCGAAGAAATCATTGACAGACACAAAATAACTTCTTTGCCCGACTCCTTAAACGCCCGTTGCCTGCAACCGATAAATATAATTTCCGCCCTTAATTCCGCCTACCGCACTTTCAGCCGTGCCATTGACGAAAGCGGTGAAAACGAAACGGCACTTCAATTAAAAAGCATAAGCGAACTGCTTTTTTCCCTTGCGGAGAGTATGGACGAGTTACCCGAGTTTGACAAAGAAAAAGAACGTCAGGTTCGTGACGTTCTCTCATCTAAAATATACGGAATAACAGGCGTTTTCTGTAAAAGAAAAGGTGACGGGCATTTGCTTGAAATCTCCGCAAAGAAAAATTTCAGAGGCATAAAAGAAGATATTGCATCCGCCTTGACCGACGGTTTTTCCCGTACATATCGCTGTTTAAGCGGAGGAACCGATAAAAAGGGAGGATTTACGGGGATTTTCGCACCTGCGCCTAAATTTTCGGTAGATGCCTTTGCTTTAAGGGAAAACAGGCAGGGCGAAGAAGTATGCGGAGATTCTTTTACCGTAAAAAACGTGGGTAACGAACATTATCTTGCCGCCATAAGCGACGGTGCAGGCAGCGGAAAACGCGCAAAAGCGAAAAGTGAAAGTGCCCTTGACCTGTTGGAAGCCTTTTCCGAAACGGGAATAAGCAGAAAGGAAACTTTTAAGGCAATGAACCGTCTTCTCCTTTCCAAAAGCACTCCCGAAGAATATTCCACCGTGGACGTTGCCGAACTCGACCTTGAAAACGGCATACTCTATTGGACAAAGATAGGTGCCGTACCGGGCTATCTGCTCCGTTGCGGAAAAGTGGAAAAGATAGGTTCGGGCGCACTGCCTATCGGCATAGTTTCCCGCATCAACCCCTCCACGGTAAAAAAACTGTTGCAAAACGGCGATGTTTTGGTTCTTGTTTCCGACGGCGTCTATGACGGGCTTTGCAACGGAAAAAGCGACAAAATCACTTCAATATTGCCCTCCCTTGCGGATTTTTCTCCCGAGAAGACCGCAAACGCAATTATGGCAAAAGCCAATGAGTCGGGAAGTGATGACGACAAAACGGTAATGGTTCTGAAAGTAAGATCCGCATAACTTTCATTTGACTTATCTGTGATTTGGTATTATCATATTAAAAAACTTTTCGGAGGATTTTTTATATGAAATTACGTGTGATGACGTACAATGTACAACATTTTAAGCATTATTATTCGGAAGATTGGGATTCTACCGAATTTGATATGTTTGCCGAGTATCTTACAAAAAAGAACCCCGACATCGTTGGAATGAATGAAGTACGGGGTAAGGGCAATCATCCATCATATACCGACCAAACGGGCACGGTATCCGAAAAAGCAGGTTATGCAAATTCATTTTTCGCACCTGCCGTTATGCTTTACGGCACCGAACCTTACGGCAATGCTTTAATGTCTCATCTGCCTTTTTCCGCAAGCAACGTCCCTATTCCCATTCCCGAGGGCAAAACAGAAGCCGAATGCGAACCCCGTTGCGTTATCCGTGCGGATTACACCGTAAACGGAAAACCTCTTACCGTCCTCGACTCTCACTTCGGTCTTTCCGATGAAGAAGCACGCCTTGCGGTAAAAACCGTTTGCGATATTGCCGACTCCGTTTCAAATCCGATAATTCTTATGGGCGATTTCAACCTCACTCCCGATTCGCCTATTTTGCTTCCGCTCCGTGAACGCTTTTCCGATAGCGAGGAACTGTTGCCCCAAGACAACCGCTATACGTTCCCCTCGTACAAGCCCGACTGTAAGATCGATTATATCTTCGTACGCGGTGCGAAAGTAAACCGTGCCGATATTTACGTGGACGTACTTTCCGACCACTGCCCTATGGAAATAGAGATTGAGATTTAAAACCTTGCTTTTCGGTTTTCTTCAAACACCCGACCGCAAGATTGACTGTATCTCCGTCCGCAGAGTAAAAATTCTCGGAATAACTACCTTGTGCGCATTGTAAAAACGTATAATAAAAGTGCCTTTTACAGATATTCGCAACTCACTCTTTCACTCCACTGTTCTACAAAGCAAAAATCAACAGCCCTGCAAGTTTTCACGCTTACAGGGCTGTTTTTATGTTATTTCTTTAAATTCGGGATAGATTTTCCCGTCTTTTATATTTATAATGCAATAGGTAGGTTTGTAGCCGTTTTTAGGTTTTCCCACCGAACCGGAATTTACAAACAGCCGTCCGTCTATCCAATCAGCCGACGGAATATGCGAATGCCCGTAAAGCACTATATCCGCACCGATTTTTTCCGCATATGAACGCAATGCCCCAAGTCCCGTTTTTACGCCGAAAGTATGCCCGTGCAGTGCAAGCACTTTTAAATTATCCGCATAAAAAACGACTTCGTTTTCGCCGAAATAATCGCAATTTCCCCTAACGGTATATATTTTGCCCCTAAAAACGCTATGCAGGTCTTCTTTATCTCTGTCGCCGTCACCGCAGTGCACGGTAATATCGCATTGTTCGCACAAACTTAAAAACCGCCCGAAGTCGGCACAGTTGTGGCTGTCGCTCAATACCGCTATCTTCACAGTTTTTCCGCCAAGAGCCTGAGTGCTTTGCCCCTATGGCTCAACCCGTTCTTTTCTTCTTCGCTCATCTGCGCCGAAGTTTTGTTTTTTTCGGGAACATAAAACAGCGAATCGTACCCGAACCCGTTTTCGCCTGCTTCCGAAAATGCGATTTGTCCGTAAAAACGTCCCTCGGCGGTAACGTCTCTTCCGTCGGGAAAAGTAACTGCAACGGCACAGGCAAAGTACGCACTTCTGTCCGCCATATCCTTAACGTCTTTAAGTTCTTCAAGCAACTTATCTCTATTTGCCTTGTCGCTTGCGTTTTCGCCGTCCTTCGAAGCATATCTTGCCGAATATATCCCCGGTGCACCGCCCAGCGCATCTACGCATATTCCGCTGTCGTCGGCAAGTGCGATTTCGCCTGTAAGTTCGGTTATCTCCCGAGCCTTTTTCAGTGCGTTTGAAACAAAATCCTCACCGTCCTCTTCGGTTTCGTGGCAAATATTCGCTTCACGCAAAGTGACGATTTCGTCAAACCTATCTCCCAATATCTGTTTAATTTCCCTGACTTTATGTTCATTGTTTGTTGCAAGAATTATTTTCATATTCATTTCTCCTTTTCACAGACAGTATTATATGATATAATTGCACTAACAGTCAAGAATAATCGAGGGTATATAAATGAATTTTTTCGAACGGATAATCTTTCCTTGGGATGCGTGCTGTGTCTGCTGTCGCAGTGAAAAGGTGTATAAATACGGTTTTTGCGAAAACTGCTATAATTCTCTTGAAGACTTTGAAGACGAACGCTGTCCCATATGTCTTGACAGAGTGAACACAAAAGGTCTGTGTTCTGCCTGTTTAAAGGAGCGTCCCGAATACGAAAAACTGTATTCGGCAAAGGTTTACGGCGGAAGCATAAAAAATCTCCTGCATTTATTCAAGTATCACAACGCCCGTTATTTAAAGCATCCTCTTGCCCTTTTAATGCTTGATTCCGTTCCCAAAGAAGTTTTGGATGAAATTACAGCAGTCGTGCCCGTTGCTTCCAATAAGGAAAGAATAAAGACTTACGGATATAATCAGGCACTGCTTTTGGCAAAGGAATTTTCTTCTCTGTGCGGAAAGAAAGTTATGCCCGTTTTGCGCAAACACTCCTCCAAAACCAATATGCATATGCTAAATAAAGCCGAAAGGCGCAAGAATATTAAGGGACTTTATTTTGTTGAAGGCTCTATTTCGGGTGAAACCGTACTTTTAACAGACGATATTTGCACTACCGGCGAAACGCTCCGTTCCTGTGCTCACTTATTAAAGCGTGCAGGTGCCGAAAAAGTTTATGCCCTTACCGTCGCCAGAGACGATATAAAAAAATAAATTTGATGGGCAGAATTTTCATCCTGCCCTGTTTCTTTTTTCTATGATTATCTTATCTTCGTCCTCCGTAACGTCGTCTTCAAAACCGCCCTGTCGCATAAGTTTCAGTATTTTTTCTATTTCGTTTATAAATATGCGCCTGTCGCTTAAAACGGAAAGGCGTATATGTTCCTTTGCGGAAGACGGAATTTCGTCGGCAAGTTTGCACATTCTGGCAAAATATTCGCTTTCTCCGCCCGAAAATTTCAAATACCGTTCCGTATCACGGGAAATAAGTTTTTTTGCCTGTTCGTTAAGCAAAAAATAGTTTTTGATATTTTCAGTCTGTTCATCGTTTAACGACAGCATTTCCTCCACGCTTCCGTTTAATTCCGTAATGCGCTCCGCTATCTCGTCAACGGTTATGCTTTTCCTGTGAATATCCTCGTTTAAAGCAAAAGACTCTTCTTCACCCTCTCTCACCGTAAGCAACACTGCGTGGATATATTTCATTCCCAATTCCTTACAGGCTTTAACTCTTCGCAATCCGAATACAAGTTTATACCCTGTTTCTCTTTGCACTATTCCCACAGGTTGCAACTGTCCGCAAGTACGTATGCTGTCTTTTAGATACTCCACATTGTCCTTGCACTCTCCGTACGATATGGTACTTATGGGCACTTTTATATATACCGCTCCGGCTCTCAAAACCACCGCCTCCTCTTTTGTGTACATAATAGCAAAAACACGGACATCCGTAAAGAACATCCGTGTTACTTTTTTCCTTATAAATCTACCGTATTTTCGGTATATTTTACCTTTTTTTATCCTATTTTCGAAAAAACAGGCGCATTTTCAGTTAATTTGAAGTACGGTTTTTAATTTTTCAGTATCAAAACAAGGAATATCTCCGCCCTTTATCACCGTGAATGCCGCCGCACGGAGCATTCTGTTCATTACCGAAAGTCCCGCTCCGTCCTTTTTTACCGCCGAGATAAGAACAGTATCGTAATTTTTGTCATCCGCATCACGCAAAACCGCAAAAAGATTTTTCGCCGCATCCGTTGCATCATTTCCGTGCATAAGTGAAGCGCAGTTTCGCTTATCGTTCTCGGCATCTTCCCCGTTCCACACTATCAGCGGATTTCTGTTTATCTCCCTGCACATATCGTACAGCCTGTCCGCATCGGATATTTCGCCGTCGATTATAAGCACCCGTGCCTTGGGCGAATAATGCTTATACTTCATACCCGGACTTGCCGCCTTATCCACTTTCCCGTTTTCAAGTACCGCAGGATGTATGTCCACCCGTCCCAAAACTTCCGTAAGCATTTCATAGGTAACAAGCCCCGGTCTAAGTAACAGAGGCACTTCCGTGCAAAGGGATATTACGGTGGATTCCACTCCTCCGGAACATTCCCCCCCGTCAAGTATCAGCGGAATTTTGCCTTTAAGGTCGTCATACACGTGTTTTGCCGACGTGGGCGACGGTTTACCCGAAGAATTTGCGCTTGGTGCCGCCACGGGACAACCGCAGGCTTTTAAAAACTGCCTTGCACCTGCGTGCTCGGGAATGCGCACACCCACCGTATCTATACCGGCGGTAACCGTATAGGGTATGCAATCCCGTTTAGGCAGTACCACAGTGATTGGTCCGGGCATAAATTTATCTATGAGCAATTGTGCATTTGTATTGATTTCACGGGATACTTGCGCTATCTGCTCCTTTTCGGCAACGTGAACTATAAGCGGATTATCCGACGGTCTTCCCTTTGCCGAAAATATGGCTTTTACGGCTTTTTCATCGTATACCGATGCACCCAAGCCGTAAACGGTTTCGGTAGGAAACGCTACCGTCCCCCCCGAATTTATTATTTCCGCCGCTTTTTCACAGGAACTCTTATCAAGTTTTAATATTTCGGTCGTCATAAAAGTTTAACCAATCCCTCTTCATCGGAAATGCTGTCGGTAAATCGGATATTGTAATCCTCAATATGCATTCCGTCATCGGCTCTTGCATAAATTTCGCATTCTTTAAAATTCTCTTCCAACACTTGCTTATTGGTTGAAAGCGACTTCAAAATATATGGATTTACCCTTAAAATTACCCGTCTGCTGTCGCCGAGAGTACGTTTAAGTTCGGTAAGCATAATATCAAGTACCGAAACCGCACTTAATATTCTCCCGTCTCCCTCGCAGTAAGGGCATACTCTCTGCATTGCATCCGAAAGAGAAAGTCCCGTTTTCTTTCTGCTCAGTTCCACAAGTCCCAAGTGCCCGAATCCGAGCACCGCCGTCTTTGCACGGTCGTCGGCAACGGATTCTTTCAGTACGGCAAGCACTTTTTCTCTGTCTTCATCGCTTTCCATATCAATAAAGTCCACAACGATTATTCCGCCCACGGAACGCAACCGCAACTGTTTTGCTATTTCTTCCGCCGCCGAAATATTTGTTTTAAGTACCGTCCTGTTAAAATCGTAATCTCCCGTAAATTTGCCCGTATTTACGTCAATAACCGTAAGTGCCTCGGTAAAGTCGAAAACGAGATATGCACCGCTGTCCAACCAAACTTTTCTTTCAAGCAGTTTACGGAATTTATTTTCTATTCCAAAGAGCGAATATAGATTTCCCTCTTTAAAGATAATCTTTTTTACGTTTTCGGGTGTCATCACTTCCGCAATATGCACCGCTTCTTCAAAGGCTTTTCGGTCGTTTACCAAAAATTTATCCACAGAAGAATCAAGATGGTCACGCACGAGAGTTAAAATAAGTCCGTCTTCTCCGTGAAGCAAGCAGGGAGCATTTTTCACCTTTGCGTTTTTGCATATCTGCTCCCAAACCTCTTCAAGATAACTTATCTCCCGTTTCAGTTCTTCTTCCGTGGCATTAACCGCATCGGTTCTCACAATATAGCCGTGCTCTTTGGGCTTTACCGATTGCACAACTTTTCTTAACCTGTCTTTTTCTTCTTCATCCGCAATTTTTTTTGAAACGCCCACATAGTCATAAGAGGGAAGCATAACCGTTTTATGTCCGGGCAAAGTGATACTCATAGTAACCCTTGCACCTTTCACTCCCTTGGCTTCCTTTACCACCTGCACGCAAACATCTTGCCCCTGCTTTATTTTTTTGCGTATATCGCAATCTTTTTCGCCGGGGATATCGTCCGCAAACAGAAAAGCGTTTTTTTCAAGACCTATATCCACAAACGCCGCCTGCATTCCGGGCACCACGTTTGTAACCGTTCCCTTGTAAATATTGCCCACACCTCCGCTTTGCGAGGGATGTTCAACAAAAACGTCTTTCATCTCACCGCCGTCCAAAATAACGGCACTTTTTTGCATTACACCGCAGTTTGCAAGAATTTCTTTCATTGTGCGCACTCCAAAGGCTCTTTAAGTTCGTTTCCGTCAAGAACGAGAAGTTTTTCCCTTAAAACCCCCACGGTTTCAACGCCGAAAGATGCAAGAATTTCCCTAAACTTATCTCCTCGGAGATTTTCGCTGTTTCCGCAGGAAAGCGTTGCGCAAATTTTGTCGCCTTGCTGTGAAAGACTGTGTATCATATGGCGCACGTTTACCGTAGCCATACCTTTTTTTGTCTTTTTCTCAATGAATATTTCTTCCTGCTTCATTACTTCGTCAAGTTTTTCCTTACAATCTCCGCCGTTTTCAAGCCTGAAAGAATATTCCGCAAAAGCAGATATCGCCGCTACGGCAGGAGCACCGTTTTCAATCTCCTTTGAAGCGAGAATTTTTACACCCTCGGGCAAAACTTCGTTTAAAAGTCTCTTTACGTCCTCGGGATGCACGAATTTTTCAAACACGACCTCCGCATACTCGGCTTTTGAACACACCCCAACGGGAAGTGCTCCGGCAAAACTCACAAGCATGTGAGGATTAAATCCTTGGGAATACCCACAGGGAAGTTTTGCCCTGCGCATTGCACGCTGAAACAGACGTTGCATATCCAAATGGGAAATATATTTTACCTGTTCGCCCTTTTCCAAGCGCAAAAGCAGTTTCATACTTTCTTCACCTCTCTGCACGTAGCAATAAGTCCGCAATTATTGCAGCCTAAACGGCAATCTCTCGTGGTTTCCTCACGCATTGCCTTTTCCAATTCCTTTTTATAAAACTCTTTCGTTACGCCAACGTCCACCGTATCCCACGGCAACATTTCGTCAACGGAGATCTCCCTCTGTGCCATTTCCGCCATATCAAGCCCGTTATCTTCAAAGGCTTTCTGCCAAGCACCGTATTTAAAATGCTCATTCCACGCATCGAATTTCGCACCGTTTTTCCACGCACCGTAAAGCACGTTACACATTTCACGTCCGCCACGTGCACAGCAAACTTCCAATTTTGAAGTAACGGAATCGTGATACTTATATTCCACGCCCCTCATCGGACGGATAAGGTCTGCAAGATATCTCTGTTTCTCCCTAACGTTTTCCTCGCTGTCCTGTCCAATCCATTGGAAAGGCGTAAACGGCTTGGGAATAAATACCGATGTACTCACCGTAATACGCATATTCTTCAAATTACCGTGTACTTCCCTGTAAACTTCCGAGCATTTTGACGCAAGATCCGCAATGCCCTTGATATCTTCTTTTGTTTCAAAGGGCAGTCCCATCATAAAATACAGTTTTATGGCGGTATATCCTGCTTCGTAAGCACCCCTTACCGTGCGCAAAAGGTCTTCTTCCGAAACATTTTTGTTGATTATATTACGCATACGCTGACTTCCGGCTTCGGGCGCAAAGGTAAGTGAAGTTTTACGCATTTGGGGCGAAACGAAATCCGGATCGAAAGAATCTATCCTAAGGGAGGGCAATGCCGTATCAACGTGCTCTCCCTCAAATTCCTTTCCGAGCCTGTTTACAAGTTCCTTTATGTGTGAATAATCACCGCTGGAAAGTGAAGTAAGGGATATTTCGTCGTAGCCCGTTGCATCCACCGATGCTCTTGCCACGGCACAAAGTTTATCTACGCTCCGTTCCCTGACGGGTCTGTAAAGAAATCCCGCTTGGCAAAAACGGCAACCTCTTGTGCACCCTCTCATAATTTCAAGCATAACTCTGTCGTGAACGACTTCCACCGTGGGTACAATAAGCTTTTCGGGAACAAAAGTATTTTCAAAGTCCACTGCCATTCTGCGCACTGCGTGTTCGGGCGCACCGTCAAGAGGTGTTATTTTCAAATGTCCGTCTACCGTTTCGTGCCTGTACAAACTCGGCACATACATTCCCGAATTTTGTGCAAGGCGAAGAAGCAGATCTTTTTTTCCTTTTCCCGACTTCTTCCACTCTTTATATATATCAATGAGTTCGTTAAGTTCTTCTTCACCGTCGCCCAAAAGGAAACAGTCGATAAAATCCGCAAGTATCTCTGCGTGGTTTGCACAGGGACCGCCTGCCACTATCAAAGGCTCGTCTTCTCCCCTATCTGCACTCCTAACGCTTACGTTTGCAAGGTCAAGCATATTGAGAATGTTTGTATAACTCAATTCGTATTGAAGCGTAAATCCCCAAATATCCGCCTCTTTCACGGGCATTTTTGTTTCAAGGGCAAACAGCGGAATACCGTTTTTACGCATTAGATCTTCCATATCGTTAAGAGGAGCATACGCCCTCTGGCAAAATGTATCTTCCCTGTTATTCAACAAATGATATATAATTTTTCCGCCCAAATGAGACATTCCCATCTCATACGTATCGGGATATGAAAACACAAAATTAACTTCCGCATTTTCCTTTATGCAAGAGTTAAGTTCTCCGCCCGTATACCGTGCAGGCTTATCTACTCTCTCCAATATTTTATCTAAATCCATATACAGTTCCTCCGCAGTATAATATTTATATTATACTGTATTTTGCGCTTTTATGTCAATCATAAATACCCGATCACGGGCACGGGGGAAAATTGCAAGTCACAATAAAAAAAGCATCCCTCATTGAGATGCATATTTTTATTTGCACTTTTGATAAAATTTGAAATTACAGCCCGATATTCCTCAAAAATGCTTTTGTACTTTCGGCTTTATCCGACGAAATTGTCTGATTTAACTTCAATTCATTCACCACTCGCTTTGCGTGACCGCAGAAAATCAGTTTAAACCACCTGCGAACTTCCATTATCGGAGTCAGCCATTTATATTTTTGCAAAATAGGATACTGAAACTTAATAGACTCATAGGAGATGAATATTTTTGAAAGAGCATATTTTATTTTTCCGCCCTTTTTCTGTTGCTGAACGGTTACTCGGTTCTCATTATTTCCGTACACCCCGCCTTGCAAGATATAATCTTCCATTTGACGGGACAGCATATCGCACGGTTCGCCCGAAAACCATATTCGGCTTAACTTTCGGGAAGCATTTGCAAACTTCAAAAGATTTCCATCCTGCAAAAGCGCATCTCTTTTTTCCTCATTTGCACCGTTAATACGGTCTAATATCCAAAGGTCAATAAACGGACGAATACCACACCCACCATTTTCAAAGTGTTTTGCCATATGTGCGATGTGGTAGAAATAGAACATCTCATCCGGCATTTCGTACCAATAAGTATATCCGTCCCGAACATTTGAAACTTCCCATACGTTTTTGAGAATTTTCACTGCTTCCTTTGCAATTTTTTCTTCTACAAGTTCATAATGCAGTTCAATGTGAACATTTGCCTTGCCGAAAAGCGATATATCGTGCGAACCCTGTCCACGGTATTCGTATCCGTGATTTTCAACTAACACAGACTTTGCTCTCTCTATATCTTCTTTGTGCACCAAAATATCGATATCGCAACTTGTCCTCATCCACGGCTCGGGATAATACTCCCTTATCACCGCCCCTTTCAGCGGAAGAAAAGGAATCTTGCTTTGTTCAAGCACCGTACAAAGATTATCGTACTCCCTCTTTATCCGTTCATATCGGTAAACGGCTTTAAGCGTATACTTTTCAAGGTCCTCTTTATCTTGCATTACAAGACCATTTTGCCTCATTCCCAACGCCACCAGATGAATTGCATCGTGCTTTGACGAAATTTTCAGCACATCCGAAAGCATTTCGGGCGAACAAATATCCCGTTGCCTCTCCGTCAGTTCCGTTCCGCAAACTGCAGACTGCAACAAAGAAAAAAGCATTTGAGCCGTCCTTTGATCCATAATGAAATGCTCCTTAATCTCGTCTGAATATATCTCTTGTATATACCTTGTCTACTACATCGTCGAGACAAGTATCGTATCTGTTTGCGATTATGGCATTACAAATATCCTTAAATTTTTCAAGATCGTTCACTATCTCACTACCAAAGAAAGTCTCTCCGTCTGTAAGAGTAGGTTCGTAGATAACAACCTTTGCGCCTTTTGCTTTGATACGCTTCATAACTCCTTGAATGGACGACTGACGGAAGTTGTCCGAACCTGCTTTCATGGTAAGACGATACACACCGATTACAGGGAGAATTTCTTTTACTTTGCTATATTCATTATCTTCTTCATAACCGTAGTATCCAGCCATACGAAGAACACGATCCGCAATAAAATCTTTACGGGTTCTGTTGGATTCAACAATAGCAGTCATCATATTCTGAGGCACATCCTCATAATTGGCAAGAAGCTGTTTAGTGTCTTTCGGCAAGCAATACCCACCATATCCAAAAGAAGGATTGTTGTAATGCGTACCGATTCTCGGATCAAGACAAACACCATTGATGATCTGCTGCGTATCAAGTCCTTTCATCTCCGCATATGTATCAAGCTCGTTAAAGTAAGATACACGGAGCGCAAGGTATGTATTGGCAAACAGCTTGACCGCTTCTGCTTCGGTATGTCCCATAATGAGAGTATCAATGTTTTCTTTAATTGCACCTTCTTGAAGAAGTTTTGCAAATGTGTTTGCCTCTTTTACAAGACGGGCATTTTCTACATCCGTGCCTACGATAATTCTGCTCGGATAGAGGTTATCATAAAGTGCCTTAGATTCCCGAAGAAACTCCGGACTAAAAACGATGTTATCACAGTGATACTTCTCACGAACCATTGCCGTAAAGCCAACAGGAATAGTTGACTTGATAACCATGATTGCATCAGGATTATACTTAATCACAAGCTGAATAACTGCTTCCACAGCGGATGTATCAAAGAAATTTTTCTGGCTATCATAGTTTGTAGGTGCTGCAATCACCACAAAATCTGCATCCTTATATGCCGCTTCTGCATCGAGAGTTGCAGTCAGATCAAGTTCCTTTTCGGCAAGATACTTTTCAATGTATTCGTCCTGTATAGGAGACTTTTTGTTGTTGATCATTTCCACCTTTTCGGGGATAATGTCAACGGCTGTTACTTTATTATGTTGTGCTAAAAGCACCGATATTGATAAACCGACATAACCGGTTCCTGCGACTGCTATGTGCATAGTTAATCCTCCATTTCATATTTCAATTCATTTGAACTTTTTTCACCAGTTGGCTTATCTCTTTAACAACAATTCCCAAGCCAAAAACAACTATAGATATCACAATTATCGCAATTATCGGTTGATTAATTATCGTTAACAAAGAGAAGTCACGAATGATACTTATAGCAGGATCACGAGAAGAGTTATACCCCCCTGAATTGTCATTTTATTCCACATCTTACTATCCTCTCTCTTAATTTGTTTCCAAAATGTCCGCAATTCTCTTACAAGCTAATCCGTCACCATAGGGATTACTTGCTTTTGCCATTGATTCATACGCTGTCTGATCTTCAAGTAACAATTTGAAGTTTTCATAGATGACCTGCTCATCCGTGCCAACTAATTTCAGCGTTCCTGCCTTAATACCTTCGGGACGCTCCGTTGTATCACGCATAACAAGAACCGGCTTGCCAAGCGAGGGAGCTTCCTCCT
>CAZBLS010000002.1:0-64390 GCA_964492705.1 uncultured Oscillospiraceae bacterium
GATCTCAACCTTGGTATAAGGCTGACGGTGACCGTTGGTTTTACGGTATGTCTTTTTGCTCTTATATTTGAATACGACGATCTTCTTCGACTTATCCTGTGCAAGAACCTTGCCTTCTACCGATGCGCCTTCAACAACGGGAGTTCCGACAGTCACGTCTTCACCCTCGCCCATAAGAAGCACGTCAAACTTAACGAGAGAATCAACTTCTGCATTAAGTTTCTCAACGTAAATAACGTCGCCTTCCTGAACGCGGTACTGTTTACCGCCTGTTTTGATAACTGCAAACATCTTGTAGCACCTCCTCTACAAATCTCGCCGAATGCAGGTACTGCCAAAGCAGATTTAGACACCTTACACCGTGCGGCTTATGTATAATACCACGATTATATTTTTCTGTCAAATATATTCTTCTTTTTTACGCAAAAAACTTAAAAGTATCAGCCCAATTCGTTGATTATCTCTCTCCAAAGAGCCATTTCGGAAAGTTTTTGGGTATTGTATACGCCGTTTTCGTCAATATCCGTGCGCTCGGTCATTTCAAGAGCCTCACGTATAAGGGTTTTCCCGTCAAGATTCTTTTCCGCCTCTTCCACCGCCGAAAGTTTGGGCTTTGTGGCAGGATGCTTGGGGGTAAATACGGTACAGCAATCTTCATATGGTAAAATGGAAGTTTCGTACGTATTTATCTTCTTTGCCGTTTCCATAATTTCAAGTTTATCCATACCTATACAGGGTCTGAATACGGGTATTTGCACTGCACCGTCGGTACAGGCAAGTCCCTCCATAGTTTGGCTTGCCACCTGACCTATGCTTTCGCCCGTAACAAGTGCTCCGCAGGAACGGGCACGGGCAATGATTTCGGAAATTTTCATCATAAAACGACGGGTAAGCACGGTCATAAATTCATCGGGACACTTATCGTATATTTCTTCCTGAATATGGGTAAAAGGCACAGTAAACACCGAAAGCCTGCCTGTGTAAGCACAAAGTTCACGTCCAAGTTCAAAGACTTTTTCCTTTGCCCTCTCGCTTGTATGGGGATAACTGTAAAAGTGCACGCCGTCAAGTTCCACTCCGCGTTTTGCTATCATATATCCCGCTACGGGAGAATCTATTCCGCCGGAGAGCAAAAGAGCCGCTCTGCCGTTCGTACCCAAGGGAAGTCCGCCCACTGCCGGAATATCCTCAAAGTATACGTACGCCCTGTCCCTTATTTCCACCTGCAAAAGAATTTCGGGATTATGAAGATCCACTTTCATTTGGGGAAGATTTTCAAGTATTCCCTCACCCACTTTTGCGCCTATCTCGGGCGATTCCATAGGAAAATGTTTATCCGCCCTACGTGCCTTAACTTTAAAGGTGCAGTCGGTCTTGCCTGCGCTTTCAAGCATTTCAACTGCGTTTTTCACGCACAGATCAAGGTCCTTGTCAAATTCCCTTGCAGGAGAAAGTGCGTGTATGCCGAATATCTTGCTTAATCTGTCCGTTGCGGTATCAAGATCCGAGGGATCTATATTGTACACGAAAATCCTGCTTTGGCTGATAGTAACCCGTACGCCATCAAAACTTTTAAGTGCGGTTTTTATTCTGCCCATAAGCGTGCGCTCGAAAAACGGGCGATTAAGGCCTTTTAAGTGTATTTCTCCCACTTTTACTATTATCATATTACGGTATTCCATAAAAAACTCCTTTATTTTCTCCTGTATTTACGCAAATAGGTTATTGCCTGCTCAAACTTGTCTTTAACTTCTTCCGCCTCTTCGGGTGTGTTAAAATATCCGAAACTGAGCCTTACGGTGGATTCCGCACGGGAAAGAGGCATATTTATTGCATCCAACACGTGGCTCACCTTGCTTGAACGGCTCGTGCACGCCGAACCTTTGCCTATTATAACGCTGTTTTCCAAATAAGTTTGCAATGAAGATGCTTTTATTCCGTCAAAAGAAATGCTTAAAATATTCGGTGCGGAATCTTCACACACAAGTTGCGCTCCCGAAATTTGCATAAGCAATTCCGTATATCTTGATTTTGTCAAAGCAAGTTTTTCGGAAAATTCTCTGTAAGAGCCCAATTCTTCCACCGCTTTTGCAAAGGCTTTGATTCCGGCAACGTTTACCGTGCCCGAACGCAAACCGTTTTGTTGACCTCCGCCGTTTATAAAGGGCATAAAATCCGTACCTTTCCGCACGTAGAGAAAGCCTATGCCTTTCGGTCCGTGAACCTTGTGTCCGCTTACGGAATACATATCCGCATTCAGTGCTTTCATATCGGTATTTACGTGCATATACGCCTGTACGCCGTCGGAATGGAATATAATATTTTTATTTATCTGCTTAACTCTGCGACAAAGTTCGGCTATATCGTTTACCGCACCTATCTCGTTATTCACGTGCATTATGCTGACAAGGGACGTTTTTTCCGTAATAAGGGAACACAGCGTATCCCCATCCACTTTACCGTCGCTCCCAACGGGGCAAAGTATCATCTTGCAACCTTTTTTGTGCAGTGCGCTTTCAACGTTAAGCACTGCGTGATGTTCGTATGCTGATACGATAACTTCACTGCCGTCCTTTGCGCACAAAAGAGCGGTGTTGTCGCTTTCAGTTCCGCCGGAAGTAAAAATAATTTCCGACGGCAGTGCATTGATGCTCCGAGCCAAAATTTTTGCAGACTCGTTAACTTCTTTTTCGCACTTCAACGCAGCCGAATAGGGTGAAGATACATTATAGTACAGTTCTTTTGAAGTTTGCGCCAAAACGTCGCACACCGAATCGAAGGGCTGTGTGGTGGCGCTGTTATCAAGATAGATCATTTTCTTCTGATTTCCTTTTGTATCTCGGAATAAAATTTTTCGTTAGGTTCTATGACAAGTGCTTTTTCTTCTCCCCCGTCCTGAACGAAAAGTATGTGTTTTTCATTATCTCCGTTAAGGGAAAAATCAAGTTTTTTGCAATTAAGCGATGCAAAGCGTTCGGTCGAATAACTTTCTATTCGCTTAAAATTCCTTACCTGTACCGAAAAAACTTCTTTTCTCGCTTTGAGATTAAGTATTTTTGCCACCGTAAACTCATCGTCTTCCACGGTATAGTCGTATTCTTTTAAAAAACCGTCCTTTTTAAGCATACAAAGAACGCCTGCACCTGCCGTTATAAGTATTGGCACCAACTGTGCAAAAGTGAATTTTCCGTTTGAAGATATCTGCGCAAACGCCACGCACAGCGCCACAAGCGCATAAGTAAACAGCGCAATCGCCAATATATGGCAAATGCGGTGTTTTAATTTATCTTTGGCAATATCCCGTTCGCTTCTTCTGCGAACCGTCTGTTCTATTCTGTCCATTATATACACCTCGCAATATATTAATTTTATCACAGATCCCCTTATTTATCAAGCAAATAAATTATTCTCTTCCCGTCACTTGACGGTTTAGGCTCATTATGTTATAATCCTCGTGCAAAAGAATAACACAGATCATCGGGCATCGTTTTGCCCGTTGTCGGGAGGATACGCTTTTGCGCCTCTCGGGGATAAGGAAATCACGGTGAGAATCCGTAGCAACAGCCATTACCGTATCTCACTTTTAAGTGTCAAGTCGGAATGCTTATCGGTCTGTGCCGATAAAAGTTTCTCGGGCAATTGGGGAAAACGGCAGATAAAAAGCGGTATTGCAGGATACCGTGCTTTGCTTTGCGTACCCCTCGGAGGATACTTTTATTTTATCCTTTTGATCAAAATGAAAGGATACGAAAATTATGAAAAAACTTATCAAATCATCCGTTTCTGCCGTATTGGTGCTTATGCTTGTTCTTTGCCTTGCAGCCTGCGGACAAAAGGGTTCGGATAACCAACACACCGGTCTTTGGGCTAACGCCACCTATACAGAGGACGTAGTTCTCGGCACCGGTGCAAAGACTTTCGTTACCGAAGTTTCCGTTGAAGGCAAAACCGTAAAAGTTACCGTTAATACCGACGAAAGCACCGTAGGTGCCGCACTGTTGGCAGTTGAACTTATCGCAGGCGACCAAAGTGATTACGGTCTCTACGTAAAAAAAGTAAACGGAATTACCGCCGATTACGACATTGACAAAAGTTACTGGGCATTCTATATTGACGGCGAATACGCTATGACGGGCGTTGACTCAACCGATATAGAAGACGGCAAAGTTTACAAACTTGAATACGCAAAGTAATAAAAAACCTTTTCTGACCGTAAGTGAAACGGTAATATTCGCTATGTTGGGAACGATAATGTTCGTTTCAAAAATATTTTTGGAATTCCTGCCGAACATTCATCTTTTGGGTATGTTTACTATGGTATATACCTTGGTTTACCGCAAAAAGGCGCTGATTCCCATTTACGTATACGTTTTGTTAAACGGAATATATGCAGGCTTTGCTCTTTGGTGGGTTCCTTACCTTTACCTATGGACCCTGCTTTGGGGCGCAACCGTTTTGCTTCCGAAAAATATGCCAAAGCCCGTTGCCGCCGTAGTTTATCCCGTCCTCTGCGCCCTCCACGGGTTAGCATTCGGCACACTCTACGCCCCTGCGCAAGCTTTGATGTACGGATTTTCCTTTAAGCAGACCGTTGCGTGGATAATAGCAGGCCTGCCGTGGGACGTTATACACGCAGGCGGAAATTTTGTTGCCGGTCTGCTCATATTGCCTCTATCTGAATTTATGAAGAAACTGAACGGCAAACTTTACCGTCCGCACTGAAAAAAATTTTTCGGTCAATCGGATAAATATAAAGCCGTTAAGACGGTTACGTATAATCCGAAACACTGCCCGAAACGGAAAACAAACTTTCCCTTTCGGGTTTTTTATATTCCGCACCTTTTAACCGAACTGCTCCGATTTGCGCTTACACTTACAAACACATAAACTTTTTATTCCGCCCATCGGTAAAACCGCAAATTTGTTTGCCGTCAAAACGAATGCGAAAAATACCCGTTAAATTTGCAAAAACACAAAATTTTTACCATTATCGAAAAATATACTTGACTTAATTTCATCTTTATTATATAATCATTTGCGTATTAGGGGAGTGGCTCAACGGTAGAGTAGCGGTCTCCAAAACCGTAGGTTGCGTGTTCGAATCGCGTCTCCCCTGCCAAGTAAAATCCGAACTTCGTTTTTTCAAGCGTTACGTTCGGATTTTTTATTTTTTTCCGAGTGTTTCCTCTAACCGAAAATTGCAAAAACGGTTGTCGTGCACAAACACGTGTGCTATAATACAGTTAGGTTATTTATCTTTATTTTTTTGCAAAAAGGAAATTTAAATATGAAAGCCTGTATAATTCAACCTCCGTATTCTTTTGACCTGTCACTTTCGGACGAATATTTTGATTTTAAATTGCAAATGCTCGAAAAATGCGACGAATCCGCGGATATAATCGTTTTGCCCGAATACAGTGATGTGCCCTGTGTTACTTCCACCAAGGAAGAACTTATGTATTATCACGGCAAATATATCGATACTTTACTTAACAAATGCATTGAAACTGCAAAAAGATGCAATTCCGTCGTTTTTGTCAATGCATTAAAGGAAGTTGACGGCAATTACCGTAACACCACTTACGCCTTTAACCGCAAAGGCGAACTTGTGGGCACTTATTATAAAAGACACTTACCGCCCGTTGAACGGGAAAAGTTGGACGAAAGTTACACTTTGGAATTTTCAAAGCCGTATACCGTGGAAATCGACGGACTTCGCTACGGTTTTTTGACCTGCTACGATTTTTATTTTTACGAATATTTTGCCTGCATTGCACGGCAAAACGTGGATATTATCATCGGCTGTTCTCATCAACGGAGCGACACTCACGATGCCATCGAAACTACCTGCCGTTTTCTTGCGTACAACACCAACGCTTACGTTATCCGTTCATCGGTAAGTTTCAGTGAAGATTCCGACGTTTGCGGAGCAAGTATGGTAGTTTCTCCCTACGGCAAAGTCCTTTGCAATATGAAAGGCACTTTCGGCAGCGCAACCGTCGAATTCGACCCGAAAGACAAGTATTATAAACCGGCCGGATTCGGCAATCCGCCCTCCGCTCACCACCGATACGTTGAAAACGGAAGACGCCCTTGGCAGTACCGCCCGTCGGGCAGTTCGGTTGTATTGCCGGATTCACTTATGAGTTATCCGAGAATATGTGCTCACAGAGGTTTTAATACAGTTGCTCCCGAAAACAGTTTACCTGCTTTCGGCTCGGCTGTTGCATTGGGCGCAAAGGAAATAGAATTTGACCTTTGGGAAACCAAGGACGGACAGGTTGTATCTCTTCACGACCCGTACTTGGACATAGCAAGCGACGGCGAAGGCTTTGTAGGCGACAAAACTTACAAAGAACTCCTTAAACTTGATTTCGGCATAAAATACGGCGAGTCATTTAAGGGACTTAAAATTCTTACGTTTGAAGAAATACTTAAAAAGTTCTCCTGCCAAACGGTTATGAATATTCATATTAAGTCATTAAACTATACAGATCCTCTACCCGAAGAATATCTGTGCAAGATAGTTGACCTGATTAACTTGTACGATTGCAAAGATTACGTTTATTTTATGTCATCCAACGGTACGGTGCTTACCCAACTTGCCCGTATTGCCCCCGATATAAGTTTGTGTTGCGGTGCGGCCGATTCTCCTTGGGATATTGTTGACCGTGCAATAAAATACGGTTGTAAAAAAGTGCAATTTTTCAAGCCGTATTTAAACAGAGAAATGATTAAAAAAGCACACGCCCACAATATTATCTGCAACGTTTTTCAGTCGGATGATATTGAAGAAGCCCGAGAATTTTTATCCCTCGGCATAGACACGGTTCTTACCAACGATTATAACCTTATTTCACAGGTTTTGAAATGACACATCCGTCGCTTTCAACTTCACTTTTCAAACCGCTTGACAGATAGCAAAAAAAAATATATAATCGTAAGCGTTTGATTTGAGGGAGTAGCAAGCGCATTTTGCGTAGCAAGTCAACATTCCGGTTAAAACCTGGCTTGATTTAAATTGCGAGACTCAGAATAACTTTTTAAGGTATTCTCGGTCTCTTTTTTTGTCCGAGTATACACTCGGATTTTTTTATAGAGGTGAATAATATGTTTGTTTTACAGCAGATGCTTTTAGGTGCAGGTCTTGCAATGGACGCTTTTTCCGTATCTCTTGCCAACGGACTGAACGATACGGGAATGAAAAAGCGTAAACTTTTTTTGATATCGGGCACATTTGCTTTTTTTCAGGCACTTATGCCAATGCTCGGTTGGGTATGCGTGCACACGGTAATCGAGTATTTCTCCGCTTTTGAAAAATTTATTCCGTATATCGCACTTCTTCTTTTGCTTTACATAGGCGGAAAAATGCTTATCGACGGAATAAAGCAAAAAGGTGAAGAAATTTCCACCGCTTCCCTTACATTTACCTCACTCCTTGTACAGGGAGTTGCCACAAGTATCGATGCCCTTTCCGTAGGTTTTACCATTGCCGAATACGATTTTCTTTTGGCTCTTGCTTCATCGCTTATCATTGCCTCTGTCACATTTATAATATGCTCTTTGGGTGTTATGATAGGCAAAAAATTCGGTACTCGCCTTGCAGGCAAAGCCACTGTGCTTGGCGGAATTATCTTGATTGCCATCGGGCTTGAAATATTTATAAGCGGTGTATTCTTTTAAAAAAACATCTTTTTCTGTCATTATTTACCGTTTGAAATCATAAAATCAACCGTAAACCCAATTAAGGAGTTGATTTTATGGCTTGTAACAGTTGTTCAACCGCAAGCAACGGATGCGGTCTGTTTGATTCATCCAATCTGCTGTTTTTCTTTTTGGCGATGTGCGCCCTGTCCGGCAACGGTTGTTCATTCTCTTCGGGAAACGAATTGCTGATATTTTTCCTGATATTCGCACTTTTGTTTTCACAGGGGAATACAAACGTATCCTGCGGAACTTGCTGAAAAAATTCCCGAAAGACTTATGTCTCTCGGGATTTTTTATTACTGTTTCTTCAAAGTCAAAGGATACAGATCAAATTCTTCGTCCGTTCCCACTGCGGAAACAATCTTGATTTCCGTATTGCTTACGATTTCGTATTCTTCATAAACGTCAGCATCGGGAACAGTGCCGCCATCATAGGTGTAAAGTTTGCCGTTGCTTGCCTTGTACTTGCCCTCGTCCTCGATGTCATTGAACATATCGGCAAGTTCGTCTCTGTCGATGCTTGTTTCCGTCAACTGCGCAATACTGTCAACACCCATATCGGAAAGTATGGCTTTAAGCGTGTCGCCGTCGGTAATATCAACGCCCATACTCAAACACAGGTCTTTAAGATACGCTTCCATACCCACGGTAAGCGAGTCGGTAAGAGAATCGATGTACTTATCAACCGAATCTTTGTCAACCTTTGCCGAATAAGTACCGTCTTCGTTAAATGCGAATACAAGATATACTTTCAAATCTTCAAACTTGAAGAAATCTTTCAGTTCTTCATCTTCACTGAATTCCTTTGCGGTAAGTTCGGTAACGTCAACTTCCGCTACCCATTCTCCCACAAATACTTTTTGGTCTCCTCCGCATCCCGTAAATGCCAAAAGCATAATTACGGTCATTACGGCACATACAACAGCCCGCAAATGTCTTTTCATTGCTCTGCCCCGTTAATTTAAATAAATCTTACACCAATCCGTTTGCTTCAAGTTCGGCAATATAACGTTTAAGCGCATCCTGCCAAGAGGGTAACCGTTTAAAACCGTTTGCTTCAAGTTTATCCTTGCTCATTCTTGAATTAAACGGTCTCTTTGCCTTTGAGGGATATTTATCCGAAGTAATGGGGTTTACGACCGTATTAAGGTGTGCTTCTTTCATAATGGCATCCGCAAACTCCGCCCAAGAGCAAATACCCTCGTTTGTAGCGTGGTAGATACCGTATTTTTCCGTTTGTACAGCATCTGCAATAAGTACGGCAAGGTCTTTTGTATACGTGGGCGAACCTATTTGGTCGCAAACAACGTTAAGTTCGTCTCTTTCCTTGCCCAAGCGAATCATAGTTTTTACAAAATTCGCACCGTTTATGCCGAACACCCAAGAAATGCGGATGATAAAGTACTTATCGGTAATTTCACGCACTTTATCCTCGCCCAAGGATTTTGTTTCGCCGTAGTAATTGATAGGCTCTTTTTTATCTTCCGGTTCAAAGAAATTTTCGCCCTGACCGTTAAACACGTAATCGGTGCTGATATAAACCATTTTGGCGTTTATCTCTCGGCAGGCAAGCGCAACGTTTTCGGTTCCGTCTACGTTTACTTTACAGCAAGTTTCCCTTGCTTCTTCCGCTTTGTCCACAGCCGTAAATGCGGCGCAGTGAACTACCGCATCGGGAGCATATCCGCAAATATTTTTCTTTACCGCATCTCTGTCGGTAAGGTCGAAATCATCAATATCAACGCCTTTGCATTCAATGCCCAACTCCGTAAGCCTTTTTACGGTATCGTAGCCGAGTTGCCCTTTTACACCCGTAACAAGTACTTTCATTTTTACCTCGCAGAATACATTCTCTCGTAATAGTTTTGATATTCGCCTTTGAGAATGTTCTCCCACCAATCTCTGTTTTCCAAATACCACTTAACGGTCTTATGAATACCGTCGTCGAATTTAGTTGCCGGAAGCCAGCCCAACTCTCCGTGAATTTTCGTGGGGTCGATAGCATAGCGCCTGTCGTGACCGGGACGGTCGGTTACAAAGGTAATAAGACTTTCGGGTTTATCAAGTTCTTTAAGTATAGTCTTAACAACTTCCAAATTTGTTCTTTCGTTATGACCGCCGATATTGTAAACTTCGCCCTCTCTGCCTTTTCTTATAACAAGGTCGATAGCCGAGCAATGGTCCTCAACGTACAGCCAATCCCTAACGTTTTCGCCCTTGCCGTACACGGGAAGACTTTCGTCGGCAAGCGCACGGGAAATTATAAGGGGAATAAGTTTTTCGGGGAAATGATAAGGACCGTAGTTATTGGAGCAACGGGTAATGCTTACGGGAAGACCGAACGTGCGGTGATATGCCAGCACAAGCAAATCAGCCGATGCCTTACTTGCCGAATAGGGGCTTGAAGTATGTATAGGTGTGCTTTCGGTAAAGAAAAGTTCGGGTCTGTCCAAGGGAAGATCGCCGTAAACTTCATCGGTGGAAACCTGATGATATCTCTTTATGCCGTACTTACGGCAAGCATCCATAAGCACCTGTGTACCCATAATATTGGTGCGCAGGAAAATTTCGGGATTTTCGATTGAGCGGTCAACGTGACTCTCCGCCGCAAAGTTGACAACCATATCGGGTTTTTCTTCTTCAAAAAGTTTATACACGCATTCTCTGTCGGCAATATCGCCCTTTACAAAGCGGAAATTATCATTTTTCATCGCTTCGTCGAGAGTTGCCAAGTTACCTGCATAGGTAAGCGCATCAAGGCATACTATCCTATCCTCGGGATGATTTTTAAGTTCAAAATAAACAAAGTTACTGCCGATAAATCCGGCTCCGCCTGTTACAATAATCGTCATTTGTTTTTCTCCTTAATATTTAAAATTGCAGTCACTGTCTTTAAGCAGAGGTGCATTCATATCTTTGTCCGAAATAATCGGGTTTTCCACATTCCATTCAACGCCGATAGTTTCATCGTCGAACCTTACCGAACGGTCACATTCCTTGGAATAATAGTTGTCGCACTTATAAACGAAATTCACGTCGTCGGTAAGCGTTACAAAACCGTGAGCAAATCCTTTGGGTATAAAGAACTGGCGCTTGTTTTCGGCGGAAAGTTCCACGCTGACCCATTTAAGATACGTGGGTGAACCCTTGCGCAGGTCAACCGCCACGTCCATTACCGCACCCGAAACAACTCTTACGAGTTTTGACTGTGCCATAGGATCCATTTGGAAATGAAGTCCTCTCAAAGTACCTTTCTTTGCGGTAAAACTTTGATTGTCCTGTACGAAATCAACGTCTATGCCCAATTCTTCAAGTTTCTTTTTTGACCAAGTTTCGGCAAACCAACCTCTGTGGTCACCGAAAACATCCGGCTCGATTATAACTACGCCGGGTATATCTGTTTTTATTGCTTTCATTTTTTATTCCTCCGATAGAGTAGTGTATCCGTTTTCGCTTTGCGGACACAGTATATTTTACTACATATACGCTTTTTTTGCAAGCGACAAAAATTGCGCTTTATTTTAAATGAAAATAAAGTCCGTATCCCAAGCGGGAATATAGTGCCTGTGCCTCATATATATGCGGTATGTAGGGTCGATTTTAAGCACTTTAAGTGGTAATGAAAATATATCTTCGCTCCTGTGATATGCGGATATCATCATCTTGGGATGACAGCGCTTTACCGTGTTTTCGCCACCCGTCAGCATTTTTTCTTCCGCGCCCTCCACGTCCGCCTTTATAAAAGTGAAGTCTTCGTTTAAGCCGTCCACGGTAAACGATTGCACCGTCTTGCCGTTTTCCGATATCCTGCCGTTGCGTCCGCCCTTTGAAAAAAACACCGTTTCACCCTCACGGTCGCTTACCGCACCGTTTAAGCATACCGTATTTTTAAGATTTTCCGTATTGGCTTTAAGTTTACGGAAGTTTCTCGCATCTGCTTCTATTGCCGTTATTTTTTGCCAAGACGTGACCTGTGAAACGAATTTCAGCACCGTATCGCCGTTATATGCTCCCAAATCAAGATATTTTTCGTTATCCGAAAGTTTTAAAATATCCGTTATATCCTTTTCTTCGCATTCGCAAGCGGTTAAGTGGCGTATCTCTCCGTCAAGTTTAAATGCACATATTTCGTCAAACGTCTTAACGGACAGGCTGTCGGCAAGATGTGCACGTACCGTATCCAATTCTTCTTTATGCTCCTTGTAAAAACCGCAGTTAAACAGTGTGTCCCCCACAACGGGCACGTCGGGAGCATACGTTTCCGCATCAAGGCTTTTTATTCTGTCGGTTACTTCTTTAAGGCTGCTGCCGAACCCCACCAATACCCTCATATCGGGATAGAGTTCTTTCGCCTCATGAAAAGTCATTACTTTTTTCCCTAAAAAGAACTGCCCCCGTACAAATCCGTCACTTGCGAAAAATCCGTCTGCTTCCTTACCGTAGGAATGCAGTACGTTTACTATCTTCTGTGCACCGTCGCCCATACCGTATATGACAATCGGTCTGTCCGATCTTTTGAGTTTTTCCCAAATATCCATATTTTTACCCGTAATTTGAAAGATCGGTGGCGTAGCAATACTGTGCGGAAGTCAGTTTTCCGAATATATACTTATTCGATGCGGATTCGCACATAACGTAAAGTTTGCCGTCCGCTACGGCTATTTCTTCCGACATTGGCGGAATTTTTATTTCCTCTTCCAAGCAGGAAGAATCAAGCACGTATCTTTCCGTATTTTGCCCAAGCACGGTAATTTCACCCTCTTTTTTCGCTTCTCCGTAAATGCTTATATGGGAAAATGCCGTGGCATATGAGGTGGAAAGGCATATTCTGCCTTTTGGGTCAAAACACATTCCCTGTACAAGTCCTTTTACGGAATATGCACGTTCTATTTTGTCAAGAATACCGTATTGAGCATTTGCATCAAGTTTAAATTCAAGTATCAGTGCGCCGTTTTCGTCCCCTGCGTTTGTGGTATACTTGTGGCTGTCTCTTGTGGGATAGTTTTCTTCACGGTAAAATTCGCCCGCAAAAATGCTTCCGTTTTCAATATGAACAAATGCCACGCCCAATCCGTCATCTTCTCCTTGGGTGGAAAACGTGCCCTGTGCCCGTATCTCTCCGCCACTCTCGCATCTGTCCGCATCTTCTTTTAAATACGTAACAAGACCCGTTTTATCCGCAATATACACGTAATTTTCGTTTACGGCTATTCCGCCTACGTGACCGCAAAATTTTTCTCCGTTTACGTCGGCAAGTTTTATGCTTTTTATCTCCTTACCCGTATTTGCGTCAACTGCAAATATTGCCGAAGCACCGCCGTCCGTCCTATATGCGGTAATATAAAACACGCCGTCAAAATAAGCGAGTCCCTGCTGCACGTATCCGCCGTTCACCGACGGTATCTTAAAGGCTTTTTCGGAATTTTTATAGTATTCCCGTACGGGAAACCTAAAATATATGCGTGCGCCCAAAACCGTAAGCACAGCCAAAACGATAACCGATGAAATCACTTTTAATATAATTTTTATGCACTTATTCAAAGTTCGTACCTCTTTTCTTTTTAAGCAAAAGCCAATAAAAAACCCGCTTTAAGCGGGTAAATCTAACGTATACCTGTTTTATATTCCGCAAAACCTTCAAGAGAATCCCTGTCGCTTACGGTTATGCCGTCAAAGCCGTAATATTCCACTACCGCCTGCAATATACATCCGCCGTAAACGATAATATCCGCCCGAGGAGCAAATTCGCCCGAATACTCTCTGCGTTCTCTGTCCGTCATTTGCGCCATTTTTTCCGTTTGCGAAACAATATCTTCCCTTTTAAGGAACATATCCTGAATTTTTTCGGGACAATAAGTTTTAAGTCCCAGACTGAGAGATGCAAGGGTAGTGGGCGTTCCGCTTACGCCGACCAACTCTTTTGCAAGGGCAATATCCGTCTTTTCGCCGTACTTGCCCGCAAAATTTTCCTTAACGTACTCTTTCACCGCAACGGTATCTATTTTTCCGCCGTTGTCCGCAAAAACTTCTTTAAGCCTTACGCCTCCCGTCTTTTGCGAAAGCGCACGGAAATTCCCGTTTATATTCGTAACTACCTCGGTGGAACCTCCTCCGATGTCTATCACCGCACAGCCGTCCTTGCCGTTTGATGCGCCCATATACGCTATCTTGCCTTCAAGTTCGCCGGATATTATCTCCGGAACGATACCGCACGCTTTTTTTACGGCACCGACAAATTCGTTGCCGTTACTCGCTTCACGAACGGTGGCGGTGGCATATATGAAAATTCTGTCCGCATTAAAGTTTTGTGCCTTTTGTACGTATTCTTCTATCTGCCTGCACGTACGTTCAAGAGGTTCTTTGCCTATAACGTTTGAAACGCTTATTCCCTCACCTATACGGGTGGTTGCGAGAAATTTACCTTTGCACACCTGTTTTTTACCCGAAACGTCCGCAACGTAGAGCCTAACCGAATTTGTGCCCACGTCAATTACCGCAATATTCAACCGTCATCCTCCGCAACGTCAATGCGCACTTCGCCATCTTTTACCATGCCGAAGTGACTGCGCATATATTTATCGATATAATCAAGCGTGTTTTTATCTTCTACGCTTTTAAGTTTTGCCTGATACTCTTCTTCAAGCCGTGCGTTTTCTTCCTGTATCTGTGCCATCTGCTTTCTCTGTTGGGACAGAACCGTTTCCTGCTTTACGTAAACATAGCAAAAAGAGCACAGTGCAATAAAGAAAACAACCGTGGTCACCCTGCGGATAAACTTGTTTTTCTTTTTACTTGCCATCTTATGCCCTCCTATTTTTTCAGTTTTGCCCATTTACTTTTTACGCTCGGACTCTCCTTAAAATTATACAAAACTTTTGCCGAAAAGTCTATTGATTTTTTTATAAAATAGCCGATAAACGGTCTTTCGCATAAAAAACCCGTAAAAACGGCAACAAAAAAGTACAGACGGATTTCGCCGGAATTGAAAAAGTATGCGCAAAGTGCAAATCCGACCCCGTAAACAAGAGAAAAAATTATATCCGCAAAGACCTTGCTCCTCCCTCTGCGAAATACATACAGCAATCCGTATACAACGCCTAAAAATATCCCGAGGCAAAAGAACACCGCAAAAAGCGGTGCCTGCCGAGAAGTCTCGAAAAGTCTCATTTAAATATCCTTGAAAGAAATCCTTCTTTTCTGTCTTTATCCGTATATTCCACACCCGTTATAAATCCGTCAACGGTGAGAATACCGTTTTCGGGGTCAAGCCGTGTAATATGCAGTTTCTGCCCGTAAATGCATATTCCGCCGTTTCCGCCCGATGCATTTACTTCGCTCTCGTCAAAACTGTCCACTCCCGTTATGCCCGTAAGGGAAACACGTTCTCGGTTTTCTATGTTTATTCTGTAATCGCTTTTCCTCTGTACATTTACAAGTTCGTTCATTTTACCACCTCTCTTAAATTGATATTCTGTTTTAAAAGAAAATATCACCTCATTTTCCGCCGAAGTTTTTCGATGGTTCTGCTTTCTATCCTTGAAATTTGCACTTGCGATATTCCGAGAATATCCGCCGTTCGGCTTTGGGTATAATTTTTAAAATACCTTAACAGTATTACTTTCTTTTCCTTTTCTTCAAGCTGGTCCAAGCACTGCCTCAACGCAAGTTTATTTTCGATGCTCGCCCCTTTCTTTCTGTCTTCCAGCATATCCAAAACAGCCGTATCGCCGTCTTCCGAAAGCGGTTCGTCAAGCGAAACCGTCGTGCTCATACTTTCAAGTACGTACAGCACCGTTTCCTCATCGCAACCCATTCTTTCCGCTATCTCTTCAACCGTGGCTTCCCTGCCTTTTTCCACTGCCAAAGTACGCCGTGCATAGCGCAGTTTCTGTTGCATATCTTTCAGTGAACGGGGCATTTTCACGGGAGAATTATCTCTGACAAAGCGTTTGACTTCTCCGCTTATCATCGGAACGGCATATGTTGAAAAGCGCACGTTAAAACTTGTATCAAACCCTGCCACGGCTTTTAAAAGGCCGATATTTCCCACCTGTAAAAGATCTTCGTATTCCGTTCCCCGACCCAAAAACCGTTTTATCACCGACCTGACAAGGGGTTCGTTATCGCACACGAGTTTACTGCGTGCTCTTTCATCCCCCTGCTGTGAAAGTCGGATAAGTTCCGCCGTGTCAGCCGTATCCCACTTCAATTTTTTCCTCCTATCTTCTTATACATTACAACTCTTGTCCCCTCATCAGGCGCACTGACCACCTCTACTTTGTCGGTAAAACTTTCCATAACGGTAAATCCCATACCCGACCTCGTTCCGTCACCGCAAGTGGTGAAAAAAGGTTCCCGTGCCTTTGCAACGTCGGATATTCCCACGCCGTCGTCGAGAACTTCTATTTTCAGCACGTTGCCGTCGGCATACATTTTTATTTCTATTATTCCCCTTTTATTGCCGTAGCCGTGCACCACGGCATTGGTAACCGCCTCGCTTACCGCAGTTTTTATATCCGAAATCTCTTCCACAGTTGGGTTGTACGGCAATGCGAAAGACGATACCGCCATTCTTGCAAATCTTTCGTTTTCCGAAAGGGATTCAAACTTTATTTCCGCAAAATTATTCATTTACGCTTTCTCCTCTCTTTTCGGCATAAGAGTATATATTCCCGACATTTTAAGTAACTTATCCACGTTCCCCGTTGCACCCGTAATATATATTTTTCGAGTAGCGAACAGTTTATATCTGCCCAAAAGCACGCCTATTCCGCTTGAATCCATAAACGTAACGTTCGAGAGATCCATTATCACTTTGTCCGCACCGCTCTTTAATATCGCCCTGTCGGCTTCCTCTCTGACTTTCGGGGCGCTGTGATGATCGATTTCGCCCCGTAAAACTACTCTGCATTCCATAAAAAACATCTCCTTTATATTTTTTATTCAGCAACAAAAAAGACGTTCCTGTATAAAAGAACGTCTGATTTTAGCTTGTTTTGCCGAAAAAAAGCACCGCAGAGATTTACTTACGGTGCTTTTAAATTATTTACGGTTATTTATTTTTCTTTGCGCTTTTTTATTACGAAGAATACCGCTACTCCTCCGCCGATAACAACAACTGCCGCTACGGGGATTATAACATAAAGTGCGTTAAAACCGCCTTTTTCTTCGGCAGAATCGGTGGGCACGGGAGTTTCGGCGGGTGCATTCGTTGCGCCTGTGGGTGCATCCGTTGCGCTTACTTCCGTCTTGCCCGACTTAAATGCGTCGATTGCCTCTTTAAGTGCTTCTATTCTCTCGGTGTTCACCTTAACGTTTCCGTTTTCATCCTTAACGGGAACGCCGTTTTCATCAACGGTCAAAGTGGGGCAAAGCCAGCCGCCCTCTTCGTGCTCGTTCCAACCGTAGGAACAAACAAGGTTGCACTTTGCGGTATCGGTATTGTTTTTAACAAATGAAAGCACGTCGGTTATCTGCTTTTTCATTTCGTCCATAGTGGGCTGGAAAGAATAGGTGTTTCCGTAGGGCTTATCCTTATCTTCCTTGGCATTGGGGTCACCCGCTACCCAACTTACACCTGTTTCGATCCTCGCACGGGAATCTCTTCCCGTGGTAAATGCGGGAATAACGTCCATACCGACGCCCGATGCAACGGCATTTGCCTTGGTAAGAGCATCCATATTGGACGCAGCAAGTTCCGCAAAAGTCATATCCTTTTTGCTTGCGCCTACGCTGTACCAAGAAATAGCATCTACGTCTTTTTTGCCAACTTCGCTTATTTTGTTTGCCGAAGAGAACATACCCACAAGGTAAAGAGATTCGTTTATGCCTGCCTTAACGGCGGATTTACGGAGTTTTTCAATGTCCTTATCATCCCACTTATCCGCATCGTAAACGAATACAACGGGACGGTTGCTTACACGGAGATAACAGCTTTGACCCATAGCATCGAAAAGTTCGGTCATTGTTTTGCCCGAGCGAAGTTTTTCCAAGATACCGCACATTTTTACGGTATCTTTCTTTGCGCTCTGTAAATGCATTTTTCTCGGCTGACTCATTGCATCGGAAGTTTCGTACCAAAGATATGCAAAGTAGTCAAGTCCGCCCTGAACCGCATAGTCTGCTTCCTTTTCCCAGGTTTCCACCGTATACTCGGGGAACGATACCGTTCCGTCGCTTTCAACGTTGGCAAAGAACGGAGCCTGCGAATGGTATTTTGCAGGTGAAAGCACTTTTGCAACCTGCGATGCCGGATCGGTTCCGCCTACGGTGCTCTTTGTAAAAGCATCCCAACGGATAGTGCCGATAAGAGTTTCGTCACTGCGTGTAACTTCCGTTTTTGCGGGGAGTTCAATGCCGTCATCGGGCAGTTCGATATCCGCTTCTTCGGTGGAAAGTATTACGTTGTCGATGTAAAGTTTTTCGCAACATCTTGTAAGCCCGTCAAAGCAAAGGTTCCACGCTCCCTCCGATACCGTCAGGTCATCGTCTTCCACTTCGAATTCACAGGAAAAAAGCGTCCACTCGCCTGCCGTGCCCACTTCTGTACCGAGACGGGGATAATCGTTACCGGCAGTCTGCGCCAATGACATATTCTGATTTTGCGTCCTGATGGTAACCTGCAAGGTAACGTCGGTTTCGGCATAGAACATAATGTAAAGGTAATACGTTCCCGATTCACCGTTTTTTTGAATAATGGGGCGCAAGTCAAGTGCGGGACTTGCCCAAGTTTTGCTCTTATCTTCGTTTACGGTGTATTCAAGCACCTTGCCCTCGCCGTTGGGGTTGTTTACGGTAGCGATAGTTCCGCCTGCAAAAGGCATCCACGAAGACGTTCCCGTTTCAAAAGTCGAACTTTTTTCCGGAATGAGGTTTGTGACATTTTCTTCCGCAAATACAACTGCATTCATCATTCCGAGCAGTGTAACGCAAGATAAAATGACCGCTAAAATTTTTTTCATCATCATCTTTCCTTTTATTTTATTTTTTCTACAAACGGGCAGGTAATTTTCTGTCTGAAATCACTTTTTGCCCAATGAACGGCATTGGTGATTATCGTCTGTATATTTTCGTTATAGAACGTGGGAAAACTTTCGTGTCCGGGCTGGAAGTAGAAAATATGACCGTAGCCTCTCTTATAGCAACAACCGCTTCTGAAAAGTTCACCGCCTGCATACCAACCTGCAAAAACAAGTTCGTCCGGCTCGGGCACGGAGAAAGGCTCTGCGTAAACTTCTTCTTTTTCAAGTTCGAAATATCTGCCTATGCCCTTTGCAATGGGATGTGAGGGATCTACCGTCCAAACTCTTTCAAAGTCTTCTATTCTCCAAGAAAGACTGCAAGGTGTACCCATAAGTGCACGGAATATTTTGGAATGGTGTCCGCTGTGAAGAACCACAAGACCCATACCGGACTGCACCGCCACCTTTACTCTCTCAACTATCTCATCGGGCACTTCGTCATGAGCCATATGTCCCCACCAAAGAAGTACGTCGGTATTATCGATAACCTCCTCGGTAAGTCCGCACTCGGGTTCGTCAAGCGTTGCGGTTCGGCAAACGATTTCTTCATCTCTTTCAAGGAATTCCTTTATTGCTTCGTGCATACCGTTAGGGTATATCGCCTTGATCGATTCCTCGCTTTTTTCGTGTCTGAATTCATTCCATACTGTTACTCTTATCATAATATCTGTTCCTCTCTTAAAAAAGAATTTTTCTATATTTTAAGTGCTGTATAGGTTTTTTTCAAGACAAATATTGATTTTAAACGGACAAAATTTGCCTTTACTCCGCTATTTTCACCGTTTCTCCCGATTTTACGGAATATGACGTACCGTCGCACCAAAACCACACGGTAAACAGCGACGGATTGTACACCGTTCTGCCGTCGGCACTGCGGATAAGGTTCCTGTATGCCGTAACGTAGGAATATATCTCCCCGTTGGTGGCGTACCAAATATCGTCACGGTTGCCTATTTTCTCGCAGATTGCATCAAGTCTGTCCCAATTATTCTCTCTGTCAAACTCAAAACTGTGTCCCCACAGGTAAAAGAGTTGCGCATCGTTATGGGCAATACGCCTCTCATCGTTCTTTGTGAAAAATTTTTCCGCCAAGCCGAAAATCTCGGGGTCGTTATGGTGTGCGGTGGGCGCCCAAGCAAGCCAATCCCTCGGAATCGAAAAACTTTTATCGTTTGCGGTAGTGCGTGCATAAATAATATCAAGGTCGGTGAGATACTGTTTTATGTTTGAGTATTCCGCACCGTTTGAAAACACGCCTATTCCGCTGTCGGGATACGCCATTCCCCGTACTATCAAGCCGAAACGCTCTTCAAGTTCCACTCTGCAATCAAGTACGTCACGTATGCCTTCAACCGCACGCTGTTTGCCCGATGCCTTATGGTATTTGCCGTGAACGGCTATTTCGTGCCCACGGGAAATAAGGTCTTTTATATCATCTTCGTTAAGATTATAATCCGACTCGCCTATGCGTGCACTGCAAATATTGAAAGTGGTCTTTATGCCGTATTTTTCAACGGTTTCCGCAAGCCTCAAATCCGATTTAACTCCGTCATCGTAACTGAACGTTACCGCTTTTTCCCTGTTTTCGGGAAAGCGCAAAAAAGTATATCTCATTTTATCTCTCCTCTACTCGGTAAGTTCTTTGTACAGCGCTTCGTACTTCTTTGCCGAAGCACTCCACGAAAAATCTTCTTTCATTGCACGTATACATGTCTTATTCCAACTGTCCCTGCGGTTAAAATATATTTCCTCGGCATATTCCGTTACCGAAAGCATTTCGTGTGCATTATAGTTTGCAAAGGAAAAACCCGTACCGCTTTCTTCAAACCCGTTATACGGCACTACCGTATCTTTAAGCCCACCCGTTTCACGTACAATGGGAAGCGTACCGTATTTTAAGGCAATAAGTTGCGAAAGTCCGCAAGGCTCAAACTTGGACGGCATTAAAAACGCATCGCACCCTGCATATATTCTGTGGGCAAGTTCTTCGGAATAGAAAATATTTGCGCTTACCCTTTGCGGGTACTTTGACTGCGCACGGGTAAACATATCTTCAAAGCGCTTTTCTCCCGTACCCAAAACAATAAGTTGCACGTTTTCCTTTTTCAGCATATCATCCAAAACGCACTCTATCAAATCAAGACCCTTTTGTTCCGTCAGCCTTGAAACTATTCCCACAAGAAATGCATTTTCATCCTGTTTTAGTTCCGACATCTTTTGCAAATACGCTTTATTTGCCCGTTTTCCCTCTTTAAAATCTTCTTCCGAATACTTTTTTTGCAGTATCGTGTCGTTTTCGGGAGAGAAAATATTATAATCTATACCGTTTACTATACCGGTGAGGGCATTGCTCCTTGCGCGCAAAAGTCCGTCAAGTCCCTCGCCGTAATAGGGCGTCTTTATTTCTTCGCCGTAACTTTCGGAAACGGTATTTATCCTGTCGGCATAAACAAGACCGCCTTTAAGCAGATTCACTCCGCCGTAGGCTTCCAATTTATCGCTTGTAAAATAAGATCCGTCAAGACCTAAAATATCATCCAAGATCTCTTTTCCCCAAATGCCTTGGAATTTAAGGTTATGTACCGTAAGTACGGTTTTAATATCTTTATAGAAAAGATTACCCTTGAAATGGGATTTGAGAAACACGGGGATAAGTGCGCTTTGCCAATCGTTGCAGTGTATTATATCGGGTTTCCAACCTAAAATCGGCAAAAACGAAAGAACCGCTCGGCAGAAAAACGTAAATTTTTCAATATCCCAAAGAGTATCTCCGTAAGGGGTATTCCCTGAAAAATAATATTCGTTATCCACAAAATAGAAAGTCACGCCGTCCTTTACCGTTTCGAAAATTCCCGTATACTGCTTTCTCCACGAAACGTCGGTATAAAAATGCGTTTTATATTCAAGTCCGTCTTTTTCTTTCATACAGGCGTATTTTGGCAATATTACCCGTACGTCGTATTTTTCCCTGTCGGTATACTTGGGCAACGTTCCCGCAACGTCCGCAAGACCGCCCGTCTTTACAAAAGGCACCGCCTCCGAAGCAACGAAAAGCACGTTCTTCATAAAATTCTCCTTTATTTTACATGATTTTTCTATTATTTGTATGGCATAAATAAACTGATTTTTGTCCAAAATAAACTTTTTGACGTTTCATCCGTTAAGTATTCTGTTTTCAAGTTCTTTTGCATCCGAAACAAATATTTTTCCGCCGTTTTTTATAAGAAAATCTTTATCCCTAAACCCCCACGTTACCGAAATACAGTCTACGTTGCCGTTTTTTGCCGTTTGAATATCCACGTCCGAATCGCCTATATACACCGCATTTTTCCCTTTAAGCGTTTTTACCGCCTTTATAAGTGAATCCGGTGCCGGTTTTTTGCGCACATTTTCGCTTTCGCCTATGGCGATATCTATGAGTCCTCCGAAGTACTTTGCGGTAAGTTTTTTCGTTGCACCGTCAAACTTATTGGAAACCACCGCAAGTTTTATTCCCCTTTCCTTTAAGTTAACAAGCATTTCCCCGATTCCCTCATAAGGCAAAGTGTTGTCCTCTCCGTGCAGAGAATAGTCTTTCTTAAACACTTCCAGTGCTTCGTTTAGCAGTTCCTCGTGTTCTTCCCCCAAACTGCGTTTAACAAGCATCTCAACGCCGTTGCCCACAAAGAGCCTTATCTCATCCTCACTCCTTTCGGGCAGGGAATACTTTTTAAGCGTTCTGTTTACCGAAAGATACAGATCCTTTAACGTGTTAAGTAACGTGCCGTCAAGGTCAAAAACAGCGCAGTCATACTTCATATATTTCTTTTATTTCTCCTGAAATTTTTCCTCAAATTATTATCATTTATTATATTATACTCCCCTATTCCGTTTTGCGCAAGTTGACATTTTAAAAACGGTAATATATAATATTTCCCCGAGGTGATACCTATTAAAGAAATTTATCTTGTTTTTTCGTCAACGCCCTATAAAATGGGTAAATTTATACGTTTTTTCACAAAGGAAAAATACAATCACGTTTCCTTTTCCTTTGACGCAAATCTTTCATCCGCCTACACTTTCGCACGGAAACATATAAATACGCCCTTTTACGGTGGTCTCGTGTGCGATTCACCCGAGCGGTACCGCCACAACGGCAAAAAAGCGGATATCGACCTTTGCAGGATTGAAATCGGGGACAGTGCTTACACTGCGGTGAGAAATGCCGTTGATGAAGCCTATGCGGAAAAAGACGAATACGTATACAATTTTTACTCCGCACTCTCCGCACCGAAAAAGAAAAAAATTTCGGTAAAAAATGCTTTTACCTGTGTGGAATTTGCCGTTTACTTGCTTTCCCTTTGCAATGTGGGAATAGATACCGATACTTTTTATTCCGTGGACAGTTTAAAACGCATTTTCAAAGCAAACTCCGTTTACTCGGGCAAGGAAAATTTCCCCGAAACGCCCGACGATACTTTCGGCAAAAAGATAAATTTTTTCCTTGGTCTGCGTTTAACGTACAAGAACCTGCACACACTTTATTTAAGGAGACATCATAGATGAAAAAGCGCATATACACACTGTGTTTTCTGCTGACGTTTGTATCCTGTATTATTGTCTTTTTGCCTTTTTTATTTTGCGATACGGTTTATGCCCTTTGTATTTCGCCTTTTCTTGCGGTAATACTTGCCCTTGTTTCGGGCAAGATATGTGCCTCCGCAAGTTTGAAAAGACTTGAAAGCACCGATCCCGACGAAGTTGACGACGATGACTGTGACGGGGAACTTAAACCGTTTTTCCGCAAAATAATCCGTCAAAACGGACTTATAAACAGCCAAATGTACGAACTTAAACGTCGTATGCAGGAATTTAACGCCATAACGGAAAATATGGCAGAGGGACTTGTGGTTGCCGACAGCAACGGCAAATTGCTTATTGTAAATTCCCACGCAAAAAATATACTGTCCGCATCTTCAAACTCGGTATTCGAACTTTCCGAAAACGGCACTTTCCTTTCGGCTGTAAAAAATGCGCTTTCGGGAAAAAGCCAAGCCAATTACTTTGACCTGAACGGTAGAATCTACCGCATATATGCCGATCCGCTTAAAAACGAAAACAAACTTACCGGTTGCGTTATTCTCCTTGCTGATATTACCGAGCAGGAAGAAAGGGAAACTATGCGCAGAGAATTTACTTCAAACGTTTCCCACGAACTGAAAACTCCCCTTACTTCCATTTACGGAATTTCCGAGATCCTTGCGGGCGGTATAGTGCGCACGGAGGATATCCCCCGTTTTGCAAAGAGCATTCACGACGAAACGGGCAGAATGATAACGCTTGTAAACGATATTATAAAACTTTCACAATTGGACGAAAACTCCATTGAAGAGGTGCGCAGTTTAGTAGACCTTAAAGCCATATGCGAAAAAGTCGTTATGCGCCTTACTCCCGTTGCCGAGCAAAAAAACATTTCTCTTTCCGTTACGGGCAATTGCGGTAACGTTATGGGAATAAGCGGTATAATAGAGGAAATGATATACAATCTTACCGATAACGGCATAAAATACAATTCCGACGGCGGATTTGTCAAAATCAGCCTGTCCTCCGATGAAAGCGGCGAAAAGATCTCCGTAACCGACAACGGTATAGGCATCGCCCCTCAGCACGTGCCGAGAATTTTCGAGCGGTTTTATCGGGTGGACAAGAGCCATTCCAAACAGGTGGGCGGAACGGGTCTCGGTCTTTCCATAGTAAAGCACGGAGCGAATTTCCATAAAGCGAAGATCGATGTAAAAAGCACTGTAGACAAAGGCAGTGAAATCTCCCTTATTTTTCAAAAGATTTAACTTAGATTTAACATAGACCGCAGTACAGATTTAACTTTTGCGGTCTATACTTATGCCGATAAAATTATGCAAAACGGAGAAAAGCAATGGATATTAAGGACGTATTATCCCTCGTAGGCGGACTTGCCCTGTTCCTCTACGGTATGACACTTATGGGCGAAGGACTTGAAAAACGTGCCGGAAACAAATTAAAACAGTTTTTGAGCAATGCAACTTCAAGTACGTTTAAAGGATTTCTGTTAGGTCTCGGTGTTACTCTGCTTATTCAGTCATCTTCCGCCACCACGGTTATGGTAGTCGGTTTTGTAAACTCGGGGCTTATGACTCTTTCCCAATCTATCGGCGTTATTATGGGCGCAAACTTGGGCACGAGCGTTACCGCTTGGATACTTTCACTGCAAGGCTTGCAGGGCAACGGTATACTCCAACTTTTCAAACCCTCCACTTTCGTACCGATAGTAGCGCTTATCGGCGTTATCTTATACGCTTTCCAAAAGAACGCAAAGCGTAAAGATACGGGGCTTATCCTTGTGGGATTTGCCGTACTTATGTTCGGTATGGATATGATGTCATCTGCCGTTTCGGGACTTAAAAACGTGCCTGCATTTACTCAACTGCTTACGCTCTTTTCAAACCCCGTCCTCGGTGTACTTGTAGGAACGGCATTTACCGCAATAATACAGTCTTCCTCTGCATCGGTAGGTGTTTTGCAGGCTTTGACCGCCACGGGAACAGTACCTTTTTCAACGGTTATACCCGTTGTTATGGGTCAGAATATCGGTACCTGCGTCAGCGCAATGATATCCTCCGTGGGAACAGGCAAAAACGCACGCCGTGCCGCCGTTATCCATCTTTCCTTTAATATAATCGCAACGCTTATAATTCTGCCCCTGTTCTATCTTGTGAACTCATTTGTCGATTTTGCGTTTATGAATATGTATGCAACACCGTTGGGCGTGGCAATCGTACACACTGCATTTAAAATAATCGCTTTGGCAATTCTTATGCCGTGCAGTAACTTGCTTGAAACACTCGCAAAATTCATCGTAAGAGATTCAAAGGACGCCAAAACAGAACTTTTGGACGAGCGTTTGCTTTCCGTACCCTCTGTTGCCATCGAACGTTGCCGTTCGGTCGCATCTTCAATGGCGGACAAGGCTGTAAGTTCCATATACTCCGCATTTGATCTTTTTGACGGCTATAACGAAAAGCAGGCGGATAAGATAAGAAGCGAAGAGGGCGAAGTTGACGTTTACGAAGATAAATTGGGTTCTTATCTTGTAAAACTTTCCGCTCACAATATGACCGAGAGCGACAGTGCGGAGGAAAACAAACTGCTCCACGTTATCTCCGATTTCGAGCGCATAAGTGACCACGCAGTTAATATAGTTGACTCCGTTGAGGAAATTCACGACAAGAACCTTGAATTCTCAGGTGAAGCCAAACGCGAACTTAACGTTATGATGGGAGCAATAAGAGAGATACTATCCCTTTCCCTTAAATCCTTTAAGGACAACGACCTTAACAGCGCAGTTATGGTAGAACCTTTGGAGCAGGTAGTAGACAATTTGCGTGACACACTAAAAAAACGCCATATACAGCGCTTGCGCAAGCAGGAATGTACTATTGAACTCGGATTTGTTCTCACCGACCTTTTAACCAATATGGAACGCATAAGCGACCACTGCTCAAATATCGCAGGATGCGTACTTGAAATTTCTCACGAAGATATGGACGTACACGAGTATTTGAAAAAAGTTAAAGGCGGAGAAATCAAGGAATACAACGATTACTACGACTACTTTAAAGTTAAATATGACCTTGCTCCCACGGATGCGGAATGATTGATTTTTCATGGCGGAAACTTCTCCGCCTTTTTTCTTTTTTTGACAAATTGTACTTGATATAAAATACTTTATATGTTAAAATAATCGGCGTCCTCTTAAGGAAAATTATATTTTTTAAGGAGTTTTTGCTATGGAAAAGTTTTTTCATTTGAAAGAGCGTAATACCACGGTGCGCACCGAATTCACGGCAGGTTTGACAACTTTCTTTGCAATGGTCTATATTTTAATGGTCAATGCAAATATGTTTGCCAATCCCTTTAATGACGGCACAAACGCGCTGGGTGTTTCCTACGGCGCAATCTACGTTGCAACCGCCATTTCTGCGGTAATCGGCACTGTTCTTATCGGGTTGCTTGCCAATCTTCCCCTTGCACAGGCAAGCGGAATGGGACTTAATGCATTTTTCGTCTACACCGTTTGCATAGGTTTTAATCTTTCCTATGCCAATGCATTGGTTCTTGTACTTATCGACGGTTTGGTATTCATTCTTCTTACCGTTACCGGTTTAAGGAAAAAGATATTCGAGGCTATCCCCTCGGAAGTTCGCACTGCCATCCCCGCAGGTATCGGTCTGTTTATCGCTTTCTTGGGTCTTCAAAATGCAAAGATAATAATCCCCAGTACCTCTACCGGCACAACACTTGCTTCATTTAACCTGCTTACCGGTTCTTGGGGTGATATTATGCCTCTCGCCGTTACGATCGTTGCATTTATCGCCATTGCGGTAATGTCAAAGAGGAACGTTAAGGGTGCGGTTCTTTGGGGCATTCTCGGCGGTGCGGTACTTTATTATCTTTTGGGTCTCACCGTTCCCGACTTCTATAAGGAAAACGTTTTCACTTTCAGCAATCCGCTTACCGCTTTTAAAGAATTCGGTACGGAAGCATTCGGCAAAGTATTTACCGAAGGATTTGATTTTACCGAATATATTTCCGCAAACGGAACGGCTAACTTTGTACTTATGCTTATCACCACTTCACTTGCATTCTGTATGGTAGATATGTTCGATACTCTCGGCACTCTTTACGGTGCCTGTGCAAGGGGCAATTTGCTTGACGAAAACGGTGAAGTTCCCAATATGGACAAGGCTATGCTCGCCGATGCCATCGCCACCACTGCCGGCGCCGTATGCGGTACTTCCACCGTTACTACTTTCGTTGAGTCCTCCGCAGGTGTTGCCGAGGGCGGAAGAACGGGTCTTTCGGCTATGTTTTCCGCACTGTTCTTCTTTATCGCAATGTTTTTAAGCCCTCTTGCCCAACTTATTCCCGGTTGTGCAACAGCCGCCGCACTTATCTACGTCGGCGTACTTATGATGTCCTGTGTTACAAAGATCGATTGGCTCTCGCCCGACAAGGCGGTCCCCGCATTTATGACCGTTGCCGTAATGCCTTTTGCTTACAACATTTCATTCGGTATTGCATTCGGTCTTCTCACTTATACCGTAATCAATCTTTTCTGCGGCAAAGCAAAGGAAATCAAAGCAAGTACTTGGGTAATAACCGCACTGTTCGTTCTTATGCTTCTCTTTACCCACTGATAAAAAAATTAAAATTTTTGCCGAAAAGACATTTTGTTTTTTCGGCTTTTTCTTTACCCGTTGACTTTAATCCCACCGAGTGTTACAATATAAAAAAGGGAAGAAAACTAAAATGAACGTTTCCGCAAAAGACGTAAAAGTTCTTATTCCCGAATACAAAAACTGAAAAAATCACTTGCGGAAAACACACTTTTGGCTGATTCCTACTTAAAAAGAGCACGTCAGTCCGCTTCGGTTTGTGAGAAAAGCGGTACTTTACTCTGCGCCCAAATTCTGTCCGGCGGAACGGGACTTAATATCCAAAGTGCAAGCGTTGTTATTATTTGCGAACCGCAACTTAAACCGTCCGTTGAAAATCAGGCAATTTCCCGTGCATACCGAATGGGTCAGGCAAGGAACGTACTTGTGTACCGATTGCTGTGCGAAGACACCGTTGACGAGCGCATTTGCGAAATACTTGACAAAAAACAGCGTCTTTTTGACGCTTTTGCCGACAAATCCGTCGCCGCAAGCAAAACGAACGAAATAGACGATAAAACTTTCGGCAAGATAATCGAAGCAGAGATAGAGAAGATCAAAAAAGAAAAAGCAGACTCTTCAAATCACAGCACACCAAAAGACGTCACTGCGAAACGTGCCGATTTCAACACCGAAAATATGGGTGAAACAGTTCGGTCGGATACCGCAAAAAACGGTACGTATATTTTTACGGATACCGAATATATCTTTACATCTTCCGAAAAATACGACCGTGAGATGCAAATGAGTTACAAAGAATTTGCCGACTACTTAAAGAACAAGTACGGTGCAGTTACGGGAGATTACTTTCTCACCGAGTCTTGCGCTTCCCCAAACAAGCGGATAAAACGCACGGACGAGGGGCTGCAAATTCATCATATTGACGAAGACAAAGCAATACAACTTTCTTCAAAAGACCGCGCACTTTCAAACCCCTACGATTATCAAAAGGCTGACAGACCTGTATACTGTAATATTTTGGAACATTTTCTCCTGCACATTAAAATTTACACCGAACCGAGACACCCGAATGCCAACAAAGATGAAATTTCGGGATTTGGCGGAATAGTAAACACTATCGGACCGCAAACAAACGGTATTTTTGACGGATGCGACTTCGTTCAGGAGTTTAGAATTCATTTAAAGAACGTAGTAAAGGACAATTTCGAAGATTACATAAAAATGCTCAAATACGTTCAGCGAAATTTGGGCATAGATACCTTGACGCTTTCACTGGACTTTAACGGAAACGTAGTTGATAAAGTATATAACGCTTTAAAATAAGCAAAACCTTGACTATTCGGCACCGTTATGATATAATGTTTTAACTTAAATGAGCATTGGAGTAATTTATGGATTTTAAAAGTATTATTGCCTCTCTCATCGCAGAGCAGGCGGGTATTTCGGCAGAAGAATGCGCTTCATATACGGAAATCCCCCCAAAAAAAGAGATGGGAGATCTGGCTTTTCCCTGTTTCAAATTGGCAAAGGTTATGCGCAAAGCACCGCCGGAGATTGCAAAGCAGTTAAAGGAAAATATCGTTCTGCCCGATTTTGTTAAAGAATGTGCGGTAATGGGCGGATATCTTAACTTTTTTATCGACCCCGAAAAACGTGCCGAATCGGTTTTGAAGGAAATTGACCGTTTGGGTGAAAAATACGGTTCTTCCGATGAAGGCAACGGCAAGACCGTCTGTCTTGACTATTCTTCCGTAAACATCGCAAAGCGTTGCCATATCGGTCACCTTACCACCACCGTTCTCGGCAATTCCCTGGCAAAAATTCACAGGTTTTTAGGCTATAAAACCGTTTCCATAAACCATTTGGGCGATTGGGGAACGCAGTTCGGCAAAATGATTTGCGCCTTTAAGCATTGGGGCAAACGTGAAGACGTGGAAGAAAAGGGTGTAAACGCTCTTATTGAACTTTACGTGCGTTTTGACAGAGAAGCGGACGAGGAACTTGAAAAAGAAGCCCGTGCGTGGTTTAAAAGGATTGAAGACGATGACCCCGAGGCAATGGAACTTTTTACGTGGTTTAAAGAAATTACCCTTAAAGACGTGGCTGTGGTTTACGACCTTTTGGGAATCGAATTCGATTCCTACGCAGGCGAAAGTTTCTATAAGGACAAGTGCGGAACCGTAATTGACGAACTTAAAGAAAAAAATCTTTTGGAATTTTCCCAAGGTGCTTACGTGGTAAAATTGGACGAATACAATATGCCTCCCTGCATACTGCTTAAATCCGACGGCGCAACCATATACGCCACCCGTGACCTTGCCGCAATATTTTACAGGAAAAAGACCTACGATTTCGACAAGTGTTTATACGTGGTTGCTTATCAGCAGGACCTGCACTTTAAACAGATATTCAAGGTAGTTGACCTTATGGGATATTCTTGGGCAAAAGATCTTGTTCACGTACCTTTCGGTATGGTAAGTTACGAGGGACAGACTCTTTCCACACGAAAAGGTCACGTTGTCTACCTTGACGAACTGCTTCACCGTGCCTGCGACAAAGCACTTGATATTATTAACGAAAAGAACCCCAACCTACCCGATAAGGAAAAGGTTGCCCGTCAGGTGGGAATAGGCGCCGTGGTATTCTACGACCTGTTCTCCGGCAGAATAAAAGACGTGGATTTTTGGTGGGACAGAGCCCTTAACTTTGAGGGTGAAACAGGTCCTTACGTTCAGTACGCTCACACCCGTTGCTGTTCGGTTCTCGCAAAAGCCCCCGAACTTGACACTTCAAAAGCGGATTTCTCCGTTCTCTCCGACAGTGCAAGCACTGACCTTATCGCAATGCTTGAAGAGTTCCCCCACGTAGTTTCCGATGCGGCGCAAAAATACGAGCCGTCGGTAATTACCCGTTACTGCGCATCTCTTGCCCAGTGCTACAATAAATTCTACTTTGATAACCGTATTATCGGCGAAGAAGAGGGCATTATGCAGGCTCGCTTGCTTGTGACAAAATGCACCCGTGACGTAATAAAGACCGCTCTCGGTCTTTTGGGAATCGAAGCACCCGAAAAAATGTAAAACATATATCCGTCCGCAAGGGCGGATTTTTTCATATAAAAACCGCCGATTTCCGCAAAAGAAAAAGCATAATCGCACGCATTTCGTCAAATCAGGCACATAATGCAAAAAAGCACCTCAAAAGTATCTGACTTTCGGGGTGCTTTTATATGCTTTATCGTATTTTAAAGGGATTTTGCAAATATTTCCTCGATATCCTTTTCGTAAAGAGGATACCAAGCGTTTTCAAGGTGATCCTTTTGGGCAACGTGGTGCGCCATTTCGTTTAATCTTGACGAATCAATACCGACTTCGGTAAGGTGCATAGGCATTGAAAACGATTCAAACAGGTCGTACACCGCTTTTACGGTCTTTCTTGCCGTCTCCCAACCGTCTTCGCATTCTATACCGAAAATGTTTTTACCGAAACTCACAAACCTTTCAAGGGTCTTTTCACACAGGATATGCTCCATCCAACGGGGTGTGATTATGGCAAGTCCCTCTCCGTGGGTGATATCGTAGTATGCGCTGAGTGCGTGCTCCATTGCATGGCAGGGCCAACCCGAGCGCACCGTGCCCACCGAAAGTATACCGTTGCAGGCAAGTGAACAGCATACCGCTATTTCCGCACGGGCACTGTAATTTTCGGGTTCTTCAAGGGCAACACGGGCATTTTTTATAAGGCTCTTTATTACGGATTCGCACAGACCGTCGGTAAGCAATGAGTGCGAATCGCAAAAATACTGTTCCATAACGTGATTTATGGCATCCGCCACACCCGATGCCGTCTGTCTTTTTGAAACCGAATACATATATTCGGGATCAACAAATGATGCATAGGGGTATATATGAGGGTCTTTATACCCTATTTTATCGTCGGTTTCCGTACGTGAAATTACCGCAGCCGCATCGTATTCCGAACCTGTTGCGGCAAGGGTAAGCACATCAACAAGAGGAAGTGCGTCTTCCGCTTTGGCTTTACCCTCTATAAGATCCCATGTTTCGCCGTCATAGAGTGCACCTGCGCATATTGCCTTTGAGCAGTCGATAACGCTTCCGCCTCCCACTGCCAAAACAGCGTCAATATTTTTCTCTTTGCATATCTTAACGCCTTCCAGCACGCTTGTGTACTTGGGGTTAGGCTCTATTCCCGAAAGTTCGTAAACTTCAAAATTTTCAAGCAATTCCTTTACTTTGCCGTAAAGCCCGTTCTTTTTAATGCTTCCGCCACCGTAGGTAAGCAAAACTTTTTTGCCTTTTTCGCCTAATACTTCGGGAAGTTTTTCTATTACGCCTTTACCGAATATAAGTTTTGTGGGTGTATTGTAAATAAAATTTTCCATAACAGTCTCCTATTTTAATTTTTTTCCTGCCGAAAAAGCATTACCGCAAGTGTTGCCCAAAACGGCGTATGTATTTGTAAAGGGGTCAAACGCAATGGGTTTTACTTTTAATCTGTCAACATTGCCGTTTTCGTCCAATACGCTCTCGTCAACGCTTACGTTTACTATTTCGCCCACAAGCCTGCAAGTTTCTTCATCGTAACTTTTAAGTTTGCATTCCAACGCAACGGCGAGTTCGTTTATTAACGGTGCATCGGTAAATTCCGACTTTGTGCAGGTAAATCCCGATTTTTTAAATTTATCCTTTTCGTTATTACCCGAAACCATACCCACGTAATCGCAATTCTCCAAAAAATCTTCCTGTCCCATACTTACGGTAAAGGCTTTTCTTTTTAAAATATTCTCCGTTGTTTTATGGTTTGCCGAAATACAAACGGATATTTCGTTTTCTTCGCTTATACCTCCCCAAGCGGCATTCATCGCATCGGGTGTTCCGTCATCGCAATATGTGGCGATAATAAACACGGGTTGCGGATAACTGTACGGTTTTACTCCAAAATTCTTTCTCATGTTCCACTGCCTCCGTGAAAATATTTTTATTTATTATACATTACTTATCCCCTGTTACGCAACTGTTTTTTAAAAAACGAAAAGCGGAAATGCACAGAGCACTTCCGCCGATTTTCGCCGATTTCGTAACTATCAAAGTCCGTATCTCTTCTTAAATTTGTCAACACGACCTGCAGAGTCAACGAACTTCTGCTTACCCGTATAAAAGGGATGGCACTTTGAGCAAATTTCAACAGAAAGAGAATCCTTTACCGAGCCTGTTTCGAAAGTTTCGCCGCAAGCACACTTTACTGTTACCTTTTTGTAATCCGGATGTATACCGTATCTCTTCTTAAATTTGTCAACACGACCTGCAGAGTCAACGAACTTCTGCTTACCCGTATAAAAGGGATGGCACTTTGAGCAAATTTCAACAGAAAGAGAATCCTTTACCGAGCCTGTTTCGAAAGTTTCGCCGCAAGCACACTTTACTGTTACCTTTTTGTAATCCGGATGTATACCTTGTTTCATAATGGATTCACCTCATTCTTTACGGAAACTAATCCTTACTATTAAGCATCGGTTATTATACTCTTAAACGCACTTTGTGTCAAATGTTTTTTTGCGTATTTACCGCAAATTATTACAGGAAGAAACATTCTGTGCCCAAAGTAGTATAATAAGTGCGGTTTTTCCCCGCCCAACAGGTGTATCTTACGGATACTGAACAGAAATACAAACAGTTACCAACGGGTTTTACGCCCATATACGCTTCTATTGCCGCATAGTAATTACTGTTGGAATAGGTTTCGTTCTTTAAAGTACTGTTGGCAGTTGAAAACTGATTTGGCGAGTAGATTATATCGTACACGGATGCGCCGGTACGCTTTACTCGGTTCATTATAACGCTTCCCACCGCCAACTGACATTTATATGAACTTCCGCCCACTTCTCTCTTTATTATTCTCGCAATAAGTCTTACGTCTTCCAACTGACTTTCCGAAAGAGTGGCAAGTGCGGAATTGACAACGTCCATATTGGCTGAATTATAACCGCTTACCGTTGCACCGGTTGAAGTGCTTACGGAACCTGTACTCGGAGTGCTTCCGCCGAGAGCCGCCGAAATTTTGGCAAGCGTCTTACTGCCTGCAATACCGTCGGCACTGATAGAATAGGCTTTTTGGAATGCGATTACCGCCTTTTTCGTCACCGAGCCGAATTCGCCCGTGGCAGTACCCGAAAAATAGCCTAATTTTTTCAAATTCTGCTGTAACTTTTTAACTTCACTGCCCGTATCTCCGAACCTGAGCGTGCCGGGTTTGGCAACAGAATCTTTAAGTTCACCATCGTCATCGTTGACCTTTGCCGCCACGGAATTAAGTGCCGTAACCGTAAGATTCGCAACCGTTCCCGTCTGGCTTATCTGATTGCTCTTTTGGAAGTTTTTTACCGCCGAAACGGTTATCGCTCCGTAATATCCCGTTACGTACTTTGAATCCAAGTATCCCAGTTGACACAAACGCTGTTGCAGTGCCTTTACTCCCGAATCTTCATCGCCTGCCTTGTAAGTCCTGTTTTCGTCAAGTTTGGTGATGTCGGAAAGTTCGTTTATGCGCTCTATTGTAAGTTTCGCCGCAACGCCCGTGGCGGAAATGCCGTGTTCCTTTTGGAACTTCTTTACCGCCGCCTCCGTAACGTCACCGTAATATCCCGTTACTTTGTCCTTTGCAAGATATCCCATATCCGCAAGTTTTTGCTGTAACGTTTTAACTTCACTGCCCTCGTTACCGTTTTTAAGTACCATAGAGCCGTCAATATTGGCGGTAAACAGGGCTTCTATCGTCTTTTCAGCCGCCACTCCCGTACTGTTTATGTTCTTTGATTTCTGATATTCCTCAACTGCCGATTCGGTTTCCCGTCCGAAAAATCCCGTTACGTATTTTTCTTCCAAAAAGCCGTTTTCCGAAAGTTTTTGCTGTAACTCCTTAACTTCCGGTCCCTTACTGCCGATTTTTAATACGGACTCCGGCATAGCGTGTGCGGTCAGCACCGATGCCGTCAGTACCGTTATAAGTACGGCGGAAATCAGCAATGTCAGCCGTTTCTTCATCTGCCGTTCCTCCTTATTTTAAGTTTGTTTTTTGTTTTTTGCGATGTAAATTCACCGCTTTTCGTTAGGTATTCTACCATATTTCACCGATTTGCGCAACACTTTTGTAACATTTGGAATTTTTGTCAAATTCAAGTCCTTTTTCCACCCTGTTTCAAAGCGCAATTTTTTCCGCCTTTATACCCTTAAACGCTTGATTTTTCGCTTTATTTTTTCCGTAAAGTTTGGTATAATATATAATAAGTATGCGCAAGCAATTTTTATTTATTGCAAAAAGGAACGAAAAATGGATCAAACAACAAAAAGCACAAACATAAATTGGTATCCCGGGCATATGGCTGCGGCAAAACGTATGATGGAAGAAAATATGAAACTCATCGACGTTATAATCGAACTGCGAGATGCACGCATCCCCTTTTCCAGCGGTAACCCCGACATTGAAAAATTCAAAAAGCCGAGACTGATACTTTTAAATAAATCCGACTTGGCTGACAGTGCAAAAACAAAACTTTGGATAGATTATTTTGAAAGCAAAGGTATCCGTGCAAAAGCGATAAACGCAAGGAACCGCCAAAGCGATATCGTTTCAGCCATAAACGGTATTTGCCGTGAAAAGGCGGAGTATTTTGCCCAAAAAGGCGTTTGCCGTAATATGCGTGCGCTGATTGCAGGCATTCCCAACTCCGGTAAATCCACTCTTATAAATTCCATTTGCGGTACGCAAAAGACAAAAACGGGTGACAAGGCGGGCGTTACAAGGGGCAAGCAGTGGATCAAAACAGGCAATATCGATCTCTTGGACTCGCCCGGACTTTTATGGCCGAAACTCGAAAACCAAAAGAGTGCGACTTTTCTTGCATTCACAGGTGCGCTTAATGACGAGATTTTGGATTTTGACGATATCGCTTTCAACCTTGTAAAGACTTTAAAGGAACTCTATCCCGAAAATTTAAAAAACCGCTACAATATCGAACTTACCGACGATACTCTCACCGACCTTGAAAACATCTGCCGTAAACGAGGCTTTTTACTCCGCGGCGGCGACTTTGACTATGCGCGCTGTGCAAGAATGCTTCTTGACGAATTCAGGGGCGGAAAACTCGGTAAAATGACATTGGAGGTACCCAATGGCAAACTTTGACGAAGAACTTGAACTTTTGCAAAAAGGTTTTATGCGTATCGGCGGAGTTGACGAGGCAGGCAGAGGTCCGCTCGCAGGTCCCGTTTCCGTCGCCTGCGTTATTTTAGATGCAAATAATATCCCCGAGGGCATAAACGATTCCAAAAAACTTTCCGAAAAGCGCAGAGAAAAACTTTTTGAGGAAATATATGCCACTTCCCGAGTTTCTTCCGTTATGCTTGACAACAACTTAATAGACGAAATAAATATACTTAATGCCACAAAAGAGGCTATGCGCCGAGCAATACTTCAAGCGGAACCCGACTTTGCTTTAATAGACGGCAACTTTACGGTGGGTGCAATAATAAACGAAAAATGCATTATCGGCGGAGACGCAAAAAGTTTAAGCATAGGTGCCGCCTCCATAATAGCAAAAGTCACCCGAGACCGTTTTATGAAGCAGATTGATGAAGAATATCCTATGTACGGTTTTGCAAAGCACAAAGGCTACGGCACAAAAGAACATATTGCAAACATATTAAAATACGGTCCCTGCCCCTATCACCGCAGGAGTTTTCTTACAAAAATACTATGAACACACGCAAAATCGGTTCTTACGGTGAAGAAATTGCCCGTAACTTTTTAAAAAAGCAAAAGATATCGGTTATCGAAAGCAACTATCACGCTTCACGCAATGCGGAAATAGATATTGTCGGTAAAGACGGGGACTTTTACGTATTTATCGAAGTAAAATACCGTGCAAGTCTTGCTAACGGCTACGGTCGGGAAGCGGTAACCAAAGGCAAGCAAAAGAACATTCGCTACGCAGCCGAACATTACCTTGCCACCCACCGCCTGCACGATGTTAATTGCAGGTTTGACGTTATCGAAATAACTTCTCTCGGCGGAGAAACCGATATAGAATATTTTAAAAACTGTTTTTAGAGGATATATTAGAGGATATATATGAAAAGATTTTTTAAAACGCTACCGCTGATATTAATGCTGATTGCCGTTTTTTGCGGTTGTGAAAGCGTTTCGGGTCAGCCATACAACGAAAACCTGCTTAAAAATGCAAGTTTTGAAATCACCGAAAACGGCAAATGTACCGATTGGGTTCTTGACCGCTACGATACCGCTCAGTCAAGTAGCGGTTGCGGAAGCACGGAGTTTATAAACGCTCCCGACGGAAAAAACGTGCTTGCCGTAATTAACGGCGGTTTTAACGACAGCCGTTTTGTTCAGGAAGTAGAACTCGAACCCAATACTTACTATAAACTTTCCGCAAGGATCAAAACCGACGGAACGGAAAATTATTCGGTTGAATCCGGTGCAAATATAAGTTTTCTTAAAACCTACTGTCGCAGTGAATTTATATCGGGTTACTCCGAGTGGACGGAAGTTGTGCTCTACGGCAAAACGGGCAAAAAAGTCAAAAGTGCAACCGTTGCTCTGCGCCTCGGATATTACAGTTCCGACTGCTCCGGAAGCGCATATTTTGACGATGTAAAACTCGAAAAAGTAAAAGAAGTGCCCGACAATGCCGACGTAGGCGATATTTCGGAATTTACTTTTTCTTCTTCCGCAAGCAGTGAAAGCAAGGACGACGGCAAAATCAAACTGTCGGTAGTTTTAAGGGGAATACTTTACTTCGGCATCCTCGCACCGGCACTTTTCTTTGCCTTTAAAAATTCAAAACATTTTACGCCCTCTGTTGCGTATATAATCATCGCCATATGCTTCTGTATAAGAGTTATGGCATCCGTTACATACACAGGCTTCGGCGTAGATATAAACTGTTTTTCGGCTTGGGCGCAAAAAATGGCTTCAAGCGGTCCGCTGACATTCTATTCCGACGGATATTTTTGTGACTATCCGCCCCTTTATATGTTGGTGCTCGGTCTCATTTCACTTATTTCCCCTGTGAACCTTAACAGCGGAATAGGTCTTACATTCCTTAAAATGCCGGCAATGCTTTGCGATATCATCACTGCCGTGCTGATAGTGAAAAAAGCAAAAAAATACGCAGGCGAAAATATTGCTTCCGTTTTGGGCATACTTTATGCGCTCTTGCCCACGGTAATACTTAATTCCGCCGTATGGGGTCAGGTAGATTCCATTCTCGCCCTGTTTATGTTCCTTACGTTTATACTTATTGACGAAGACAAATTCGGTCTTTCCGTTGCCGTTTACGCAATAGGCTTGCTCCTTAAACCGCAGGCAGTGCTCTTCGGCCCCGTAATGCTGTTTGCCGCCGCAAGGGAATTTGCTCAAATAGGCAACGATTTTAAGGAAAACCGTGCTTCACTTGCAAAGAAAAGACTTGTCTTCGGCTTCGGAAGTCTGTTTATATCGGCGCTGATATTCGTTCTTCTGTCGCTTTTAATGCAAAACGGTCAAAGCGCATCGTGGCTGTGGGACAAGTATATGAACACCATATCATCCTACGATTATGCCACACTGTCCTCTTTCGGTCTTATGGGACTTTTGGGCGGACAGTGGATTCCCTCCGACACGATTTACCTTTTTGGCATTTCTTACGGAACCCTCGGCACCGTGCTTACGTTACTCGTACTGCTTTCGTCGGTGGCATTTTATATTCTCGCAGTAAAAAATCAGGGTAATATAATTTCCGCAAAACACTTTTATCTTTTGGCCGCTTACACGGTTGCGGGTGTTGTTACCGTTTCTACCCGTACCCACGAAAGATATATGTTCCCTGTAATACTTATGCTGATAGCATCGTTCTTCTGCTTTAAGGATATGCGTATGCTTTATTTAAGCATAGGCTACGCCTTTGTAAACTTTGTAAATACTGCAACGGTGCTGTACGTTTACGAAGAATGCGGCGTGTATATGAGTGCCAAAGAGCCTATTATGCTGATTTTCTCCGCAGTAACGGTAATACTCTTTATACTTTTAACGCTTGTAACCGCCGATACGGTTTTAGGCAAAACGAAAAAGGAGTTTTTTATGAATAACGGATTTTTTACGGTAAACGGACATTTTTCCGAAAATACGGCAAACGGTGAAACTGCCGAGTGCGGTAAAAACGCCGAAAAGCCCGTAACAAAATACGATAAGCCTTTAAAGAAACTTTTTGCACGCAAGAGTTTTAAACTGCCGAAAGTAACGCTTAAAGATATACTTATTTGCGGTCTTATTACCGCTATATACGCCTGTGTTGCTTTTACCGATTTGGGTGATACAAAAGCGCCCCAAACTTTGTGGCTCACTTCCTCTAACGAAAGTTATATTCTTTGCGATTTAGGCGAAGAAAAGAACATCGACTCAGTGGCGATAAATGCCTCTTCCTCGGGCAAAGTCAAAATTTACACTTCACAAAACGGCACCGATTTCGACCTTGCCGGCGAAACCGAACACTCCTACTATGCCGACGGCGAATGGGTAAACAGCGAACTTGTTTCTTCAAGCGCAAGATACGTAAAATTCGTTCCCCAAAAATCGACGGTACTGAACGAAGCGGTACTTCTTTCCAACGGCGAAACCGTAACACCCGTAAACGTTACTTCCAACACAAATCCCATTGACGGCTCAAACGGCGACGGCAACCGTCTGTTCGATGCACAGTCAAGTTACGGTGTCCGATATAAAACACCCGAAACTTTCGCATCTCTCTCGGGCGAATACACTTTCACCCTTGAAGAAGGCGCCGTTTTAGGCGGAATATACGGATATTCCGCTTCCGATTGGGGCGGAACTCTTGAATTTGCAAACTCCTCGGGCAACACCGTAGCGTATCTTGACATTTACGGTACTTCTTGGTGTTCCGCCGAAGTTTTCGACGGCATTGACTCTGAAAACAACATTTATACCGTGCGGATAAACGAAAGCATTTCAGGCGAAGACTCGTTAAACGCAGGCGAGATAGTCTTTACCGATACCGACGGAAAAATCATAAACATTGTGTCCGCCACAGGCGAAAACGTTGAAAAAGTTTTCGACGAACGGGAAACTTTTGCCGAATATTCTGCCGTTAAAGAAGCATCCGATACGGGAGAGTCTTTCGTTATATCTTCCGCCTCCGATTGGGTCATTGCCGACTTCGGTGAAGTAAAGCAAGTGAACAGAGGATATTTTTACACAAGCGTATGCTCGGGGTCCTTTGATGTATACTTTTCAAAGGACGGCGAAAATTGGACTGTTGCCGAAAAGCACACCGTTGATGCAGGCGACCTATACTATTGGCACGGTCTTCCCTCCGACGGCGGAACTTATACCGACCTTAACACCCGTTTTGTGGCCGTATGTACTTCAATTACCGATATGCGCATACTTGAAATGGGATTTTTCGAAAACAGCGACGATACAAGCGTTATCGAAATAAAGAACATTACTTCATCTTCCTCGGGTGAAAAGGGCGGAGGAAATATCTTTGACGAACAGTCCCTTGTCCCCACCCGTCCCTCGTATATGAACAGTATGTACTTTGACGAAATATACCACGCCCGTACCGCCTACGAAAACCTTAACGGACTTAATATTTACGAATGGACACATCCGCCTCTGGGCAAAGACATAATGTCACTGAGCATACAAATCTTCGGTATGACGCCTTTCGGTTGGCGCTTTGCAGGTACTCTTGCAGGCGTACTTATGGTTCCGGCAATGTATTTTGTGGGCTTGCTTATGTTCCGTAAACGTACTTGGGCATCATTGCTTGCGGTCATAATGAGCCTTGACGGTATGCACTTTGTACAAACCCGTCTTGCCACCATAGATTCCTACGGCGTACTTTTTATAATACTGATGTTCCTGTTTATGTATTGGTATTACAGTATCAGTTTTTACGATATGCCCCTTACAAAGACTTTCCTGCCCTTGGGGCTTTGCGGTCTTGCATTCGGTCTCGGTGCCGCAAGCAAGTGGATATGCCTCTACGCAGGCGCAGGCTTGGCGGTTATATTCTTTATTACTCTCGCAAGACGTTACAGAGAATACCGACTTGCAAAATCAGCAGTGTACAATGCAGAGGGTGAAGAAAAGAAGTATCTTCAACATATAATCCGTACGTTCCCCCTGTACACTGCCGAAACTGTTCTGTTCTGCATAGGTGCGTTTATTATCGTGCCTCTCATAATCTACTGTGCATCCTATTTCCCCTACTTTAATGCCGAGGGCGAAACCCGTGCGTGGTACGAGATAATCATTGACAATCAGTTTGATATGTTCAACTATCACTCGAAATTACAGGCGACACATCCTTTCCAATCCGATTGGTATACTTGGCCTATAATTTACCGTCCTATCTACTATTATGCAGGCAAGGAACTTCCCGATGCAAGCACGGTGGAATGCATTTCTTCTTTCGGAAATCCCGTAATATGGTATATGGGTCTTGTATCGACGATATTCGGATTTGTTGTTCTCTTGCGCAGGCTTTTGGATAACAAAAAAGTTACCGTAAAAGATTTCGGCACAAATAAATTCGAACGTCTGTTCTCATCAGGTGACGAGGACCTTGCCGATGCAACCGAACGTGATACACGGTTGCTTATATTCCTTGCTTTGGGCGTTGCGTGCAACCTGTTACCGTGGGTAGGAATAAGCAGATGTATATTCATCTACCACTACTTTGCAACAGTTCCCTTTATAATGATATTTACGGTTTATACGTTGTGCAACGTATGCCGTAAAAACAAAAAGTTGGGTATTGCACTTACGGTGCTCTTTATCCTTTGCGCTCTTGTACTGTTTATAATGTTTAAGCCCATTTGGACGGGAACCGCAGTTTCAAAAGAATACGTACGCACTTATCTGCGGTGGTTCGATTCTTGGGTATTCGGAGTATAAAATGAAAAATTTACTTATTGACGGCAACAGTTTGATAAACAGGGCATTTTACGCCCTGCCTCCCCTTTCATCGTCCGACGGCGTGTACACCAACGGCGTGTACGGCTTTTTGAAGATGCTCTACAAGGCTATCGACGGCTTTACTCCCGACAGGATAGTTTGCGCCTTTGACGTTAAAAAGCCCACATTCAGGCATCTTCATTACAGTGAATACAAGGCAGGCAGAAAGAAAATGCCCGAAGAACTTGCGCCTCAGATTCCTCTTTTACAGAACATTTTACAGGAGTTGGGCATATTCTGCGCCACAAGCGAGGGATATGAAGCAGACGATATCATCGGCACTTATGCTTCCGTCGGCGACAGTTTGGGTGACGAAACCGTAATAATCACGGGAGACAGAGATTCTTTTCAGCTTATAAGCGCAAACACTTCCGTTTGGTACACGAAAAAGGGAATTTCGGATATACTTATCCTCACTCCCGACAATCTTAAAGAAAACTACGGTGTAAACCCCGAACAGGTATGCGACCTTAAAGCACTTATGGGCGACAGTTCGGATAATATCCCCGGTGTTGCAGGCGTAGGCGAAAAAACCGCACTTAAACTTATTGATGAGTATTCTACCCTTGACGGCGTTTACGAAAACGTTGATTCCATTGCCGGCAAACTCGGCGAAAAAATAAAAAACGGCAGGTCTTCCGCCTATGACAGCAAGTTTTTGGCGACAATCCTCCGCACCGTTCCCGTAGAAGATATTGAAAAAGCCGTCTACGTTCCCGCAGACAGCAAGCGTGCATCCGAAATATTCAAAAAGTATCAGTTCAAAAGTCTGCTTGACCGTTTTGGCGAAACGGAAGAAAAATTCTCATTTAAAACGGCAGATTTCGATGATTTCAGTTTTACGGGCAATACTCTTGCCGTTATTTTAGGCGAAAACGAAATTCTCGTTGCCTGTGACGAAAAAGTGCAGTACCGCATAAACTTGGCGGAAGACTTGCTCTCATCAGGCGTTTCCTTTGAAGATGGCTTGGAACTGTTGCGCCCGTATATTGAAAACGAAAATATATCAAAGATTTTCTATGACTGCAAATCCGCTATGCATTTATGGGGTGATATACCGAATATTGCAGGCGACGTTATGCTTGCAGAGTACCTTATCGACGCAGGTAACGAAAACGTTTCCTTTGAAAACGTGCTTAACCGCTACTGCGCAGATTACGGTGCCTGCACACTTATTTACGTGCACGGAAAACAGCTTAAAACAATGGAAAGCCGTAATTTAACAAACCTCTATTTTGATATAGAACTTCCTCTTGCAAAAGTTCTGTACAAAATGGAAAACACGGGATTTTATGCCGATACGGGCATTCTAAGAAATCTCGGCAGTGAGTTTTCCACACGCATAGACGAAGTTTCAAAGGAAATTTTCGCTCTTGCAGGCAAGGAATTTAACATTAACAGTCCTATGCAACTGGGCAATGTGCTCTTTGAAGACCTCGGTCTTCCGGCAAAAAAGAAGAATCGCAGAGGTTACGCCACCGACAATGACGTTTTGGAGTCCTTGGAGCACCCGATAATACCTCTTATTATCGAATACCGCCAAATGCAAAAACTTAAAAGCACGTATATCGATTCGGTATTTGCCCTTGTTTCGCCTAAAACGGGACGCATACACACCACCTTTAAACAGGCGGTAACCGCCACGGGCAGGCTTTCCAGTACAGAGCCTAATTTGCAAAACATTCCCGTAAGATACGAAGCAGGAAGAAATATTCGTAAGGCTTTTCTTGCGGAAAAAGACGGCTACGTGCTTGTAAACGGTGACTATTCGCAAATAGAACTGCGCATTCTCGCCCATATGTCAAAAGACCCTGTTTTAACCGATTCGTTTATTAACGGAGATGACATTCATTCCCGTACCGCCGCCGAAGTTTTGGGTATCGATATTTCCCTCGTAACACCCGAGCAACGCAGCCGTGCCAAAGCGGTAAACTTCGGTATTGTTTACGGTCAGGGCGAATTCGGTCTTGCCAAAAGCATAAATTCCTCACGAAAGGAAGCAGGCGAATTTATGGAAAAATACTTTGAGCGGTATTCTTCCGTAAAAAGTTACCTTGACTCTTCCGTTGCCGAAGCAAAAGCAAGAGGATATGCGGTAACCGTTATGGGCAGGCGCAGAGAAATCCCCCAATTAAGAGCGCAAAATCACAATATGCGTGCATTCGGCGAGCGCATTGCAATGAATATGCCCATACAGGGCAGTGCCGCCGACATAATAAAACTTGCTATGCTCCGAGTAAATAAACGTTTGGAAGAAAACCCGAATTTGGGCAATCTTATTTTACAGGTGCACGACGAACTTATTATCGAAGTTCACAAAGACTATTCCGAAGAATGTGCTGAAATGCTCAAAGAAGAAATGGAGAACGTTATAAAACTCTCCGTACCCCTTACTGTGGAAACAAATATAGGAAAGACTTGGTTTGAACTGAAATGATACTTGGATTAACAGGCGGTATCGCCTCGGGGAAAAGTACCGTTTCCGCATATCTTGCCGAAAAAGGCTTTCCCGTTGCCGACAGCGATAAAATCTCCCGTGAGATAACAAAAAAAGGCGGTGAGGGCGCAAAGGCGATCGAGAGAGAGTTCGGCAGCGAATTTTTCCCCCACGGTGAACTTGACCGCAAAAAACTTGCCGAATACTGCTTTGCCGACGGCGAACGCACAAAAAAACTCAATTCTCTTTTGCACCCGATCATTCTCTCCGAAATGCTCGATTTCACAAAAAACGCTTTAAATTCGGGTCACGGTACTGTTATTTGGGACGTTCCCTTGCTTTTTGAAACGGGTTTTGACTACTATTGTGACAAATGCGCCGTTGTTATTTGCGATACCGAAATACGAATCAACCGAGCCTGTAAACGTTCCGATATAAGCAAACAAGATCTTCTTAACCGCATTTCACTGCAAACGGACGACGGCGAACGGATAAAAAAAGCCGATTTTGTAATAGATAACGGCGGTCCTTTAACCGAGACTTTTTTACAGACCGATAAAATGTTGGAGGAACTTTTTAAATGGCAAATTTAAAACGCCGAGGGGCGAAAATGCTTTCCTATTTTTTGATACTTTTATTTTTAATCCTGTCGGTAACGGTAGGGTGCGATGCATTTTTAAAAAGCCGACTGCCCCTAAAATACACCGATATTGTGGAAAAATACGCAAATGAGTACGGCTTGGACAAATATCTTATTTATGCCGTAATTAGCACCGAAAGCGACTTTAAGCCTACGGCGAAATCCGATGCCGGTGCAATGGGGCTTATGCAGTTAATGCCCGAAACCGCCGTTTGGATAGGCAATAAGATCTCCTTGTCGGTTGAACCCGATTCTCTTTTCGACCCCGATACCAATATTCATTTGGGGTGCGCATATCTCTCGTATCTTTTTTCCCGTTTTGACGGAGATATAAAAAAGGTAATCTGCGCTTATAACGGCGGAGAAGGCAACGTACGGGAATGGGCAAGTAAATATTCGGACAGTTTGGATTATATTCCCTTTAAGGAAACGAGAAAATATTTAAAGAAAGTAACGGTGCGTTATGAAATTTATACGGAAATTTATTCTTAATCTTATTTCCGCCCTTATGTGTATTGCACTTTTCACCTGTTGCGGTGATTACAGCCAAACTCCACCTACGGTAACTCCTCCCTCATCAAAGACCGAAACTGAGGAAAAGCCCGTGCAGGGAGGTACTTTGCGTGTGCCTATGAATACTTCCCCCGCAACACTTCATCCCCTTTATGTCCGTCAGGCGCAAACGAGCAATCTGTTTTCAATGATATTCGAACCTCTTATCGCCTTTGATTCGAATATGGAGCCTACCTCCTGCCTTGCGGAAAGTTGGAAGTATAACGAAGAGAGCAACGTTTGGGAATTTAAACTGCGCAGTAACGTGCATTGGCACGGCGATATGGGCGAAGTTACGGCAAAAGATGCCGCCTTTACTGTAAATTCCGTACTTGCCGACAGCACAAGTACGTATTACGCCTCACTTTCATACTATGTGGAAAGTGCCGAAAGTTACGGCAATACACTTGTGCTTCACCCAAAAACAAATTCCTATCTTTTGGTTTACGCAATGAATATTCCCATTATCCCCGAAAGTTACTATTCGGGCAAAAGCAGTGACACAAAGGATATTCCCGTGGGAAGCGGTTGTTTTGAGGCAGAATCGCTTGTGCTTAACGGCGAAACGAGAATGACACTGGTTTCCTTTAAAAAATGGTGGAAAAAGATACCCAATATCGAACGTGTGGAAGCCGTGGGTTATGACAGCACCGAGTCTATCGCAAAAGATTTTACTTCCGGCAATCTTGACTGTTTTCCCACAAAACTGCGCACTACCGAAATATATGAAATTCTTGACGGCGTAAACAAGAAAAACTATCTTTCCCACAACTATATGTTCTTGGCATTTAACGTTTCAAAGGGAATCTGCGCAAATGCGGACTTCCGCAAGGGCGTTGCCTACGGCATAAACCGCACCGATATTATCAATAACGTATATCTTTCAAAGGCATCGGGAGCGGAACAACCGCTGTACAACGATTCTTCCCTTACAAGTTCCTCGGTAACAATGTATGACTACAATGTTTCAATGGCAAAGGAAACTCTTTCTTCGCTGAATCTTACCGACGGCAACAGCAACGGCATTTGGGAATATAACGGCAGTGATATAAATCTTTCCCTTGCCGTAATAAACGACACGGAAGACCCTGTACGCCTTGAAACAGCCGAACTTATAAAAAAAGACCTTGAACAGTTGGGTATATCGGTTACGGTAAACGCATTAAGCGAAGAAGACCTGAAAAAAACGGCTTCCACGGGAAATTACGATATGATACTAAGCGGATATTATCTTTCCGAAGTTCCCATTATGAAATTTGCCTTTTCCCCCGACGGAAGCGGAAATCTTTCCTTTTATTCTTCCGACAGGATGAACGGAGCATTGCAAAATATCGATTCTGCCAACAGTTTTACTCTGCTGAAAAAAGCAATGTCGGAATTTCAGAACACGCTTGCATCGGATCTGCCCCAACTCGGTCTGTTTTTTGAAATGAACACTTTCCTGTACCGTGACGGTCTGCACGTGGAAAATATCCGCCGTGAAACCAACGTATACGAAAGTATAAACAATTGGTATTTTACCGAAGCCTGATTTAATACTTCCGCATCCGCAACGGAAAACAGTATTTTTTATTAAAACATATATAGCCTTTTTCGGCAGGAAAAAATTCCCTTACCGTATATCATTGCGGTGGGGAATTATTTTTTGCGATTTGCTCCGAATGTCTGAATTTTTATAAACTGCATCCCATATCAAGCCGTTTCTCTTATTTTAACTGCAAAATCAAATAAACGCAGGATTTTTTCTTACGAAAAATATACTGCAACGTCCTTTTTTAACAAAAAAAGATTTGCCCTTTTTTCAGGCAAATCTCTGATTTTAATTTTTAAATTTTCTCCGCCGCTTTATCGCTTTTAAGGGCAACCTGTGTTATATATAAGCTCTCTTCCATAGATACTCCCACGTTATTACCCTTTATACGGTCAACAAACAGTTTGAAAATATCTTCCGACGGCATAAGCGGTAATTCTCTTTCGCCATGTTCGTCTATAAGGAAGACCTTGCCCTTTTCGTATTCCAAAACACCTTTTGTTCCCACTATCCTGAGCCTGTCATCGTCCCAAGTGGGTGCTTCCGTCGGACGGTAATAATCTGCGGTGACAGTTGCCAATGCGCCGTTTTCCATTACGAAAGTGCTTACGGCACAGGTTTCAAGGTCTCCGTTATTAAAATTCTCTCGGTTAGATACAAAAGAGCGGACTTCCTTAAATTTAAGACCGGTTACAAAATACATCCAGTGCATTGCGTGTATTCCCACCCAAGGCAATATCCCTCCGAAAGTATCTTTGCTCTTGTAAAAATCGGGGCGAACTCCGAGTTTATAGGATTTTCTGCCGTTTATCATACGCACGGTGCCGATATTCCTGACCGCTTCTTTAAGTGTAAGACACCAGCCCTCGTAACTTATGCCGAACATACAGGCAACAAAAGCATCCGTCTTAATATTTTTAATCTCTTCCGTTTCTTCAACGGAAAGTGCAAGAGGTTTTTCCGAAAAAACGAAAATATTTCTTTTCAGGCACTCTTTTGTGTAACGGGCGTTAAGGTCGAAACGGGTATTTACTATGGCAATGTCCATTTCGGGGATATCCTCAAACCTGCCGTATTTTTTAAAAGGAATGCCGTTCTTTTCAAGAGTTTTTTCAACCGAAGATATATCTTCCCCGTCAAAACCCGCACAGATACCTGCTACTGTATGGTTTTTAAGTTCATTTAACGCATACGCCCAATGTCCCGATGCGCCTATTATGCCTATTCTCATTTTATTCCCTCAAACGCAGTGTAATCCGTAATATCAACCGTCTTCTCGGGTCGGTAGATCTCGGGCATTACACCTTTTTCAAATGCGTCTTTTATCTGCCTTGCAAGGTCGGGCACGTATTTTACGCCGTCTTTTTCTTTAACCGAGTCAAAGTTCTTAACTTCAAAGAACTGACTTAGCGCATTTACGCATTTTAAGTGAGGAAGTGCTGTTTCAACTGTGCAGACAGGCTGTTTTTTGCCCCTGAAAACATCAAGCGCATAGGGAATTTTTTTAAACCTATCATCGTAAGTTGCGCCGTAAACCTCTTTGGTTCCGTCCTCAAACACAGCATAAACGGATTCGTTTCCGCCGTCTTCGCTCATATATACGCAAGCCTTTTCGAACACAAGTTTTATCATCGGATTAAAATTATATTCTGTGGCGTGACTCGCAACAAAGCGCAAAGGAACACCGTCCTTAACCGTAACTTCCACACAGGCAGTATCGTAAGTTTCTATATTGTTTGCCCTGTAAAGGCTCGCTCCGAGCATTTGAGGCTGTGCGGAACTATCCGTAGTTTCGCCCAAAAGGAAGAACATATTGTGCAGATAATGGGCACAGGCGTTCATAGCAATGCTGTCAAGCACCCACTTACCGTCAACCGTCGCTTTTGCCGCCCACGGACGTGCAAAGTATGCACTGTTTCTCGGCCAACAAACTGCCGAATACATATATTTTACACTGCCGAACGTATTATTTAAAATATCTTCTTTAAGTTTAAGTATCGCCGGTGCGTGGGAAAGTTGAAAACCTATGTTCAGATGTTTACCCGTGCGTTTTGCGCACTCTTCCATAGCATAGGCATCCTGCAAAGTGGGTGCAATGGGTTTTTCGCACAGTACGTCACTGCCGTTTTCCATTGCGCAAATGCACTGTTCCCTGTGCAAATGTATGGGCGTGGAAATTATTGCCACATCAGCGGTATTTTCGGCATAAAAGTCCTTAATATCCCTGAAAAGTTTTATATTTTTCTCTTTACATGTACCGAAAACCGGCGAATTTTCAAAAAACGGGTCAACTGCGCCAACAACGCAACATCCGTAAGAAGTTGCATTTTTTACGGTATCTTCCGCTATAAGACCGCCGTAACCGCCTATTCCTACCAAAACAACCGTTGTCATAATATATACTTCCTGTTATTTACAAAATCAAGTACAAGCGTCTGTCCGTTGTTTTTAACCTTTACAACACCCTCGCCCCATTCGGCTTCCACCCAATCGGACTTATACATATAGCCGTAAGGATATTCTTCGGGAGAATCTGTCTTGCCGTTACCCTCCTTATCCAAGAAAAGTCCGTCAAATTCAAGACGTATATTTTCTCTGTCGAAAATTACGGGCATATTGCGGTATTTTTCCGTAAACTCATCAAAGTCCGTATCGGTTTCCACACGGAAAACATAGGCGTTTTTCCTGCCGTCGGCTCTGATCTCGCATTTTTCTTCATTTAAAACATAGGGATTTGCCGTGAAAACAAATACATTTACGTTGCCCTTTTTCAAATATATCCTGTTATTCTCGAAAACAGTACGGTCGTATTTTTCCTTTTCAAAGAATATATGTGTATATTCCCTTTCGCCCTCTTTTTCGATATCGTAAACGGTAAGCGCAGTGTTATAATTTGCGTAGGCTTTCGAACAGCAACATTTAAGGTCGCCTGTCCACTCCCTGTGCTGATCGCTGTCACCGGGGTGTGAAGTATACAACCTTGTGGACTCCTCTCCCGTTTTGCCCGAAATAACAAGGGACCATTCCACCTGCTGATGATGAGCATATACGTAATCCTCACTCTCATCCACGGGATAACTGTCCTGACGGCATATTGCACCGATGCCGTACTCGGGCGAAAGATACGTATACTTCGATATTCCGCCTGCATTTAAAAGTTTTTGTATATGTGCCCAATCGGGAGTATCTTTGCGCCAAGCATACATTGAATGAAGATGTTTTCTTTCTCTCACTTCGCATGGATAATGCCTGTTTTCAAATGCGGAAGCGATAAACTCATCCGGTTCGCACTTTATAAGACCCACCGTTTCAAATACGGTACGTGATTTTTCATCTTTTAATTCCATATCCACAAACATTCTCTTTATCTCTTCGGTAGTGTGTGCACCTACCGTATCAAAGAAATATGTTCTGCCTGCCGCACCTGCCAAATATCCGTGCGGATCCAAATTATTAAGTGCCTCGATAAACACAAGGTCAAGTGCCATAGAAACGGTGCGGTTCAATTCTTCATCCTTAACGTACTCTTTCAGCAAAGCGCACATAAACATATCTTCCAAAAGATATGCGGAAGTAAACTCGCCGATGCCGTACTTTGCCCTAAACAGGATAAACTCGGTTATGTATTTTTTGTCCGTTTTAAGCACTTCCTCGGCGGTCATACCGAACTGCTTAAAATCCTCGCCGTAGAACTGCGCCGCCAGATATCTTGCCACACGCATCATAAACACGTGGTTTTCACTGCCGTATTTACTTGTAAAGTCACGTTCAAGGAAAAACCTTTTTATCAGCGTTTTAGACTCGTCATCCAAATTATCGTATGCGCCGTATAAGGCAACTATAAGACGGGTTGCCGCAAAATCGACTTCACCCTTGGGGTCACGCCCGTCGGGAAGCGGTTTGTCCATATAAAGCGCAGTGGTTTTAATAAACCCCTGTACTTCATCCGAAACGTTTCCGCTCAAAAGTTTCAGTACGGCTCGGCAGGAATAAATATCCGTCTTTTCAATTTCCGTTTCAGGTTTGATCCGTATAAGTTTTTCTCGCTGTTTTAAGCAATATTCACTGTAATCTCTTTTCATACATAACTCCGTTTTAGCAGATATAACTACTTAATTTTAATAATATTATACAGAATAAAAGCCGTCCGTCAATGGTAATTTCTGCTTTAAATTATGTAAATATTGCATTGTTTGAATTTATGCTCTTTTATGCTTCTTTTGATTTTTAAGATAAATAAATACCCCTATGCATATGACAGAAGATATTACCGAGCCGGAAGAAGTGGCAAGTCCCATAGGATAAAGAGTATCGGCAAAAAGTTTGGAAGTTAAATATACCCCCGGCACACGCATTAAAACTATTGCGATAACATTATGCATAAACGATATTCCCGACTTACCTATTGCGCAAAAATATCCGCTGAAACAGAAATGTATGCCCGCAAAAACGCAGTCCCAAACATATCCCCGCAGGTACTGTCCGCCCAAAAATGCAACCTTGACCTCATCGGTAAACAACCCCACCGCATTTTCGGCAAAAAACTGCAATATCACCGCCACGGTAAAACCGAAACCTATTGCCGTGATCAGTGCATACTTTAACGTTTTTTCCGCCCTGTCCTCTTTGCCTGCCCCTATATTCTGCGCACCGAGAACCGAAACAGCGGAAAGCAACGATGACGGCACAAGAAACAGAAAACTTATTATTTTTTCGACTATTCCCACAGCCGCCGAATCGTCAAGACCTCGGTTATTGGCAATAACGGTAATTATCATAAAGGCAACCTGAATAAAGCCGTCCTGTAACGCCACAGGCACACCTACCGAAAGTATCTTTTTTAACGTTTTTTTATGGGGGACAAAATCTTTTTGCCCGATTTTTACGTTGCCTTTCCTGCCAAAAAGTACCGTTCCCGACAGAATTGCACTTATTCCTTGGGAAATAACCGTACCCAACGCCGCACCCGATGCGCCCATACCTAATTTTCCTATAAAAAGAAAATCAAGAGCAATATTCATTACGCAGGCTATAAGCACGAAAAAAGTGGGACTTTTTGAATCGCCCATACTCCTGAAAATTGCGCTTATTACGTTATAAGCTGTAATAAAAGGAATACCTAAAAAGCATATCCGCAAATAATCCTCGCACCCCGCTCTTGCTTCAACGGGCGTTGCGGTTATATCCACTATATCCGCCGTAAAGCAACTGAGCAAAGCCGTGAGAAAAAGTGCAAAAACCGAAAAAAGCACCACCGTATTGCCTATTCCCCGAGAAGATTTTTTAAAATCCTTTTCTCCCATCGCTCTGCCCACAAATACGGTAGTACCCATAGCAAGACCGACAGTTATAACCGTAATCATATGCATTATTTGAGAGCCCACCGAAACGGCAGTAGTATCGGCAACGGTTCGGTAAAGCCCCACAATATATAGGTCCGCCATACCGTAAAGCGTTTGTAATAAATTAGATAATAAATACGGCAGTGAAAACAGTAGCGTGTTTTTAAATACACTGCCTTCCGTAAGATTTTTTTCCGTATATCTCACCCCTTAAAAAATAAGAGAGAAACTCTTACGTTTCTCTCTTGCGTTATCTCCATATAAGCGTCATAATATATATCGCAATGCCGAGTACGCCCATAAAAACAAGACCTATCAGCAATGCCGCTTTCAACGTACCCGTAATTATCGCAAACTTATCGCCTGCCGAAAACTCGGGCAAATGCTCATCTTTTTCCGATTTTTCCTGCTTTGATGTACGTTTTCCGCCATCATCAAAGCAACTCATATCGGCGACGGTTCTGCCGTCATCCCAATCTTCGTTTTTCATATTACTTATCATACATATGGCATACTACGAAATGTCCCGGTTCAACCTCACGCTGAACGGGTACTTCGTGTTTGCAACGCTCGGTGCAATGGGCACACCTTGTGTGGAATTTACATCCTGCGGGAGGATTGGCAGGTGAGGGAATGGTTCCCTCCAACACTATTCTGTTCATCTTTACCGTAGGATCGGGTATGGGAATAGCAGAGAACAGTGCCTTTGTGTATGGATGCAAGGGATTTTTAAATATATCCTGTGTTAAGCCGTACTCAACCAAATTACCCAAATACATAACACCGACGGTATCGGAAATATGTTCTACAACCGAAAGGTCGTGAGAAATAAACAGATACGTAAGGTTGAATTTATCCTGCAAATCTTTAAGCAAGTTAATTATCTGTGCCTGTATGGAAACATCCAATGCGGAAACAGGCTCATCGCACACGATAAACTCCGGATTAAGAGCCAACGCACGGGCAATGCATATTCTCTGACGCTGTCCGCCCGAGAACTCGTGAGGATATCTGTCCTTATGGAAAGGTTGAAGACCGCAGTTGTCCATAACTTGGTCGATATAATTGTTAAACTCTTTTTTGGAAACGAGCTTATGTTCCCTTACCGCTTCACCGATAATCTCACCTACGGGAAGACGGGGTGAAAGGGACGAAAAGGGGTCTTGGAAGATTATCTGCATCTTGGTACGTGCATGGCGGAGTTCGGCAGGCTTCATATCGTAAACTTCCTTGCCGTTAAACAGCACCTGGCCGGCGGTCTTATCGCCTGCAAGCCTGAGTATGGCTCTTCCTGTAGTAGTTTTACCGCAACCGGATTCGCCTACAAGACCCATTGTGGTACCGCGCTTTAAGTTGAAAGTAACACCGTCAACCGCCTTTACGTGGCCTACCGTACGGGAAATAAGTCCGTCCTTTATGGGGAAATACTTTTTAAGTCCGTTGACCATAAGTATGTATTGAGGATCATATGTTACAGGCGTAAAATCATTGCTGATATTTTGCTTTTTCATTATTGTTCCTCCTTTTTATTACAGTAACGGTAGCAAGTTACGGTGTGTGTGGGTGAAAGGTGTATTTCCTTGGGATAGTCGCCATCACATTCCGCAACGCACATTTCGCAACGGTCCTTAAAATAGCAATAGTTGGGCATATTGATGGGATTGGGCACCTTACCGGGAATGGAATAAAGTGAATCCACTTTTTTACCTACAACGGGTTTTGATGCCATAAGACCTATCGTATAGGGATGTGCGGGAGATGCAAATATCTCTTTTGCCGTACCTCTTTCAACAACTCTTCCTGCATACATAACCACAACGTAATCCGCCATTTCCGCAATAACGCCCAAATCGTGGGTGATAAGCATAATAGAGGAATTAATTCTGTCTTTAAGTTGCCTTAAAAGGTCAAGTATCTGTGCCTGAATGGTAACATCCAAAGCAGTTGTAGGCTCATCGGCAATAATAAGTTTGGGGTTGCAGGCAAGTGCCATAGCAATCATAACCCTTTGGCGCATACCGCCCGAAAGTTCGTGGGGGAACATTTTGTAAACGCCCTCACTGTTGGCAATACCAACCATTTCAAGCAATTCGATCGTACGTTTTTTTATGTCTTCCTTGCTTTTGCCTGCTCCGTCGTGAAGTTCGATAACTTCTTCGATCTGCGCACCTATTCTGAAAACGGGATTGAGGCTTGTCATCGGCTCTTGGAATATCATCGACATATAATTGCCTCTGAGTTTTTGCATTTCAATCGAGGGCATTTTGGTGATATCCACCGATTTATCGCCTATATTAAGCCTTATTTCACCGCTTACTACCTGTCCTTGGGGGCGTTGCAAAAGTTGCATTATGGAAAGACTCGTTACGCTCTTTCCGCAACCGGATTCGCCTACGACACCCACCGTCATTCCCTTGGGAACATTAAACGAAACACCGTCAACTGCCTTGGAAACGCCCAGATCGGTAAAGAAATAAGTATGAAGATCGTCAACTTCGAGAACGTTTTCGGGGTTCTTCATTTGAGTAATATATTCGCTCTCGGGAACGTTTTTGCGCTTATGTTTTTTCTCGTAAGCGTTAGTGATTTTTCTGTTTTCTTTCGATATTTTTCTCGACTCTTTTGCCGAAAGATATCCGTCAGTTTTAGCCATTTTTCTTTCCCCTTTCTTAACGTTTCATCTTGGGGTCGAAAGCATCTCTCAAACCGTCACCCACAAGGTTGAACGCAAGTACCGTGAGGAGCAGGCAAACACCTGCGGGAACCCACACGTTAAGGTACGTTGTAAGTACGTGCGTATCGTTAACGTCGTTTATAATGTTACCCCACGAAGCAAAGGGGAACTTAACGCCCAAACCGAGGAACGAAAGCGTTGCTTCGGTAAGAATCGTGGAACCCAAACTCATTGAGCAGTTTACAATCAACTGCGGAATTACGTTGGGAATAAGGTGCTTGAATATACGCCTTGAAACGCTTATACCGCAAGCCTCTGTAGCGGACATAAACTCCTGTTCTCTGAGGGAGAGGATCTGTCCCCTTACAAGACGGGCGATACCGGGCCACCCCAAGAAGCCGAGCACAAGCATAAGCCAGAACATACGTGCATTGCTGTCCATTTTTGCGGCATCCATTGCGGCACCGATTATAATTATAATAGGCATTGAGGGCAAGCAGTAGAAAATATCAACTATACGCATAATAAGGTTATCCACCCATTTGCCGAAGTATCCTGCAAGACCGCCCAAAATAACACCCAAAGAAGTTTCCATAATAACTACGATAAAGCCGATCAAAAGAGAAACTCTTCCGCCGTACATAAGACGGGAAAGCATATCCATACCCTTGGAGTCGGTTCCCAACCAGTGTTCCTTGGAGGGCCTTTCGTACATAGAATATATGGTCTTAGCCTGTTCCTGCTTAATGTTCCACATTTCGTTGGCGGCATTGTAGGAAACGTTGTATTTCTGCTCAACGCCGTCTTTATCGGTATAATAGAAAGATTCGCTTTCAACTTCGCCGTTGCGTACGAAATTACCGTTTTTAAGGAACTCTTCTATCTTTTCTTTAAAATCCCTTTCAAAGGAAAGGTCGGGATTTATGGGGTTAACGATATATCTGCTGATATAGCCGATCTCCGCACCGTTTTCGGTAATTACGCCACTGTCGAGAACGTAATCTTTACCGTCCACGGTAAATGTACTTTCGCCGTTTGAATAAGCGGTAAGGGAGTTAAAATAGAAATCAAAACTTGCGGGGTCATCTTTTTTGTAGCCGTCGCAATAGAGCAAGTCCTTAAACGCCAAAGCAACTTTTTCGCCGTCGCAATAAAGGGTATAAACGTCCTTGCCCTCTTCGGTTACGGTGTATTTAAGGCCTTTGCTTTCAAAAGCCATTGAACCGTTTTTAATGGCAAGTGTCATTTCCGCTTTTGCAATTACGGGAACTTTTTCGCTGTTAAGTACGGCATAGTTGAACTCGTTGTTTTCTTTTGCACCTGCAATATCCGTATTGAACACCTGCTTGGTGTAGAAAGTCTGGTCCTGCTCATAGGGGGAGATCCAACCTCCCACAAAGGAGAAAAGGAACATTGCCACAAGCACTGCAAGACCTGCAACGGCAAGCCTGTTACGGAAAAATCTTTTAAACACAAGCATTCCCGGAGAAAGCACTTTAACACGGCGGTCATCGTTTAACGAATACTGTTCTTTTCCGTTGTTTTTTTCTTTTTTCTTAACGTTTTCCATTGTTCCGCCCCTTTCTTACGAGATACGTACTCTCGGGTCAACAACTGCGTAAAGGATATCCGAAATCAGGTTGCCCAAAAGCGTAAGTATTGCCAAGAATACAAGATAGAACATTGAGAAAGGTATATCTCCGCCTACCATTGACATATATGAAGCATAACCGATGCCGGGGATAGCAAACAACTGCTCGGTAATAAGGGCACCGGAGAAAAGACCGGGGAGCGAACCGCCGATTATGGTAACAAGGGGAATAAGCGTATTGCGGAAAGCGTGGTGATAAATGACCTTGCGCTCCGAAAGACCCTTTGCACGGGCGGTACGGATATAGTCGGCATTGAGAACTTCAAGCATATTGGTACGTGTATAACGCATAAGCGAACCCATTGAGCAAACAACGAGAACGGTTATGGGCATAACCAAGTGGTTGGCCTTGTCCAATATTTGACCGAACGTAGACAGTGTGTCGTAATTCCTGCCAACAAGACCGAAAAGTTCAAACCAGCCTAATTTAACCGAGAAAACAAGTTTAAGCAACGACGCAAAGAAGAACGTGGGCAATGAAATACCCGCAAGAGCAATTACCGATACCGCATAGTCGGTTTTGCTGTACTGCTTTGTTGCCGAGAGCACACCCAAAGGTATTGCGATTATTATTTCAAAGAAAAACGAAACTGCTCCCATTACAAACGAAAGCCAAATGGTATCGTTAAACTTTTGGGTAACGGGAACGTTCCATACCCAACTTTCGCCGAAATCACCCCTGAAAAAACTGCCCAGCCAGCCGAAAAATCCGGGAACGATGCCTTTATCAAGATTATACATCGCCTGTAACTGCTCCATCCATTCCTCAAAACTCTTGGAATTGGGTTGCATTGATTTCTGCCTTGCGGAATTTTCGATAAATGACGTAGGCAAACAGCGGAGCATCGCATATATTATAAATGCCACAAAAAACAGTATCACTACCGAAAGTAAAATTCTTTTTATTATGTACTTAGACACGGTAATCCTCCTTTTTTTCCTTTTTACCGCTTAAAACGCAGTAAAAACACCGTAAAATACCCTATTATACAGGGATTTTTGCGGTGCAACGGATAATATCTATCCGAAAATACGCCAAACGGGCGTTTAGCATATTTTCGCATAAATATCAATATTTGCCCTGCAATTATACTATTGCAGGGCAAATTGATTATACGTTAATGCCCGATTATTCCGCTACGTAAACTTCGAGATTCTGAATCTCAGCCATCCAATCGTAGTACGTGGTGATATCTTTAACTACCGTATTGATATTAACGCGCTCAGTACTGAATACAAATGCATTCTGTCTCTGATATACGGGAACTTCAACAGCCCAATCAACTACCTTTTCAAGGCAATCTTTGTAAAGAGTCTTTCTGTACTCTGTGTCAAAAGATTTTCTTGCTTTAAGGATGAGTTCGTCAAGGTCCTTATCGGCGATGTCGTACATATAGTTCGATCCGCCTGCGTTTTTACCGCCGTTTTCAACGTCGGAGTAGTAGATCTGATACATATCGGGGTCAAGAGTTGCGCCCCAAGCGGCAGTCCACATATCGCACTGCTCGGACTCGATAGCGGTCCAAAGGTCAGCGGAGTTTGTAAGGTCTTTAACGGTAATGGTGATACCGATTTCTTCAAGAGCATTCTTAGCCTCGGTAGCCATCATAAATGCAGGGTGGTCACCTGTTCCGTCAGCGGGGATCTGCAACTCATATTCGAGTTTTGCGCCTGCGGGAGCGGCAATTGCCTTGCCGTTTTCAACAGTATAGCCTGCTGCTTCAAGGAAGCCGAGAGCAGCCTTTTTAGCAGCATCGTATTTAGCTTCGGAATCCATATCGGTGGTGTAGATAGGATTGCCGTTAACGTCGGTTGAGAAAGCGATCTTGTATCCCTCATCGGTAGATCTGGGAGCAGCCCAAGAAGTATCGGAGATAGGATAGTTGATTACGCTTGCACGCTCGCCGTAGTAGGAGTCTACCGAAAGGTCACGGTAAACAGCGAATACGGTAGCAAGTGCTTTACGGAGGTTTTTGGAAGCCTCTGAGCCTGCATCGCCGCCTACGTTGATGCGGTTAGCGGACATACCCATATAGCCGTAGCCAAGGTTGTTAACGGTAACGGAAGTGATTTTGTCACCGGTGATATTACCGTTGGAGTTGGTTTTCTGAATGGTCTCAACAGCGTTCAGGTCGAAGGAAGGATCGGTAATATCGATAGTTCCGGTAACAACACCGTTAAGTTTATCTTTTTCGTTAACTTCTTTAAACTGAACATATTTGGTGAGGGGTTTGCCCTGATAGTAGTAATCGTTAGCGGTGAAGCTGATTACGCCGTTTTCGAATTTATCGAATTTGTAAGGACCTGCGCCCATGGGAACGGAAGTCTTTGCACGGACGGTGGAAAGGTCACCCTTTACGAAACCGAACTTGTTGTTGTCATAGTCATAAGCTTCTTTGCTGCCGTAATAGTGCATAGGAGCAACTGTTACGCCAAGTTGATAAATAGCGGTAGCGTCAACTTCGGTAAGAGTAACACGGAGAGTGTTAGCACCGGTTTTTTCGATACCTTCGATCTTGTCAACACCGGTATCGCTTATTTTGATACCTTTGGTGGAAGAAGTGTAAACCGCTTCGGGAACAAGGTCGGAAAGAGCGGAACCTGCGCTTTCAGCTTCCATAGCCGAGAAGTTCCAATCATAGTCTTCGGCGATAGCAAGGAAGAAATCCTTTGCGGTAGCATCTGCGTCAAGGTCAAAGCCCCAGGTAGCTGCACAAGCGGCAACCGTATCGTCTTCTTTGTTGTAGCCTGCGCTCTTGCAAAGGTCAACGATCTCCTGAGCGAATTTAACACCGCCGTCATTTACGGCAGCCCAGAATGCATTAACTTCTTCTTCGGAAACCTTTGAGAAGTCAGTGGTATCTTCGCCCAAGGAAGCAATATATGCCGAAACTGTGGTCATATCGCTTCTGTATTCTTTCATACCTTTGATCGGAGTGGCGAAGAAAGTGCTTGAACCGTCATAAGTAGGATCGGAAAGAACGTACATTGAGAAGATTACGTCATCAACGGTAAGTAATTCTCCGTCGGAGAACTTAACGTCGTCACGGAGCGTGAAATCATATGCAACGGTTCCGTCGGAATTTTCGGTAATTACACAGTCAGCAATACCGTAGTAGGTATAGTCGGTTCCGTTGTATTGTTTGGTTTCACCCTTGATACCGTTCATAATGATAGCACCGGTTCTGTCGCTGGTAAGCAAACCAACCTGTGTCATCTCCATAGCGTCCTGATCGTAAGCAGACTCTGCGAAGAAAGGCGAGAATTTGCTTGAAAAGTTCGCATATCCGACAACAAGAGGTGTCTTGTCTTGCTGTTGGCGGTCATTTTCGGGGTCGTTTACACCCGGAGTTGCGGGTTTACAACCTGCAAGAGCGGACATACAAAGAACCACGCCAAGCGCAACTGCAAGAATGCGTTTTACGTTTTTCATAGAGTTTATCCTCCTAAAAATTTTATAAAGACCGATTTCTATCGGTACTTTGCAAAAAAGTAACTGATGATCTCTTTGCATCCGTATGTATACGGATGCAAAAGGGGGATCCCCCTTTTGCCTTAAAGGCATATGCTCAACCGAGAACGAATATTCTTTTCTTCTCAAATATTCGCCTTTTTCAAATTATACTCCAAATATGCAAAAATGGCAAGATATTTTTTCCCAAATTTGCGTTATTTTGCATATTTATATCACTTTATTTCATTTTTTGTGGCTCTGTCCTGCCTAAAATCGGCTTTTTTTGCAAAATTTGCAAGAAAATTCCCCAAAATCCCACTGAGTATCTTTAATGCAAAAAATATAACAGCAAAAAGAATTTTCCCGTCAAATCCGTTTATGCACACAAATACAACCGTGGCAACGGTTTCAGATGCACATGTAATAAAGTTAAATATACTGCGTTTGGAAAACGCCCCCAAAGTGGCATTGTATATATAACCCCGAAGCGGAACCTTTGCCGACATAAACTTTACCGACGCCCAAACAAGGGAAAACGAAGATGCGATTTCAAGCACCCACGGGATAATAACGTAAAAGCAGTTATCCATTCCCGGTGACGGAATACATCCGCTCAAAACGGCACACAGTGCAGGCAAAAAACTTAAAAGGAGAATTTCCCATTTGAGTTTTTTTATATTCTTCTCGCCGTAATAACCGTAAAGTGCACCCTCGTAGGCGTATTTGCCCTCACTGTTCAGTTTAAAATCGTTAAGGTAACTTCTGTAACCTTTTTTCTTCGACATATTATTCTATACCCGTAAGATCGAAGTTATCAAGCCACTTTTTAGCTTCTTCGCATACGCTTTTAAGGCAGTTTTCGTCAAAAGGCGAAACCAAAGAAGCACTTTCAAGCAGTTGGGTAAATGTCTTACTTCCGCCGTGAACGGAATACGCCATATATTTTTCCCACGCTTCCGTTTTGTCCTGCTGTATGAGTTTCCAGAACTGCAACGCAACAGTCTGTGCAAAGCAGTAATCTATATAGTAAAAAGGCGACGAATAAATATGATGCTTCATCTGCCAATCTTCACCCTCGCCGTAGAAAGGAATTTCGCCGTCAAGTTTTATCCAAGGCATATAGATGCCCAAAAGTTTTTTCCATTCGCCGTGGCGTTCCTTGGGTGTAAGTTCGGGATGTTCGTATACGATGTGCTGGAAATGATCCACAGCCGTGCCGTAGGGAATAAACGTAAGTGCGCCGGAAAGATGCGAATACTTAAATTTCCTTGCATCTTCTCCGAAAAATCCCTCCGCTTCCTGCCAAGCGAAAAATTCCATTGACATCGAATGCACTTCACAAGCCTCGTAACTTGCCCAAATACTGTTAAAGGGAACTCTTTTGCGATTGAGCCAGCAGTTGAAAGCGTGTCCGCCCTCGTGGGTCAGCACTTCCACGTCGTGCATAGTTCCGTTAAAGTTTGCAAATATAAAGGGTACTTCGTAATCGGGTATTCCCGTGCAGTAGCCTCCGCCCCTCTTGCCCTCGGTAGAAAGCAAACTCATAAGTTCTCTCTCTCGCATAGTTTTAAAGAACTCGCTTGTCTCGGGCGAAAGTTCGTCATAGAATTTGGTTGCCGTATTTACTATATCATCCGCATTTCCCGCAGGACGTGCATTTCCCGAACGGAATTCAAGGGCATTGTCGGCAAAATTCATAGGATACTCCTTGCCCAATCTTTTCGCCTGCTCCCTGTAAATACTGTCGGCAACGGGAACAAGATACTTTACAACCGCCTTGCGGAATTTCTCCACGTCTTCTTTCGTGTAGCAATCTCTGCACATACGGTAATAGCCAAGTTCCGTATAGTCCTTATAGCCCATTTTCTTGCCCATTGCATCACGCAAATGCACAAGTTTATCGTATATCCCGTCAAGTTTTTCCTGATTGTCCTTAAACCATTTACCCTCGGCTTTCCAAGCACGCAAACGCACACCGTCATCGGCGCTGTTTTTAAAGGGCGAAAGTTGCGAAATGGTGTAAACCCCACCGTCAAACTCTATCTGTGCGGAAGCAAGCAACGTTTCGTATTCCTGTGCAAGATCGTTTTCTTCCTGCGATTCGCTTACTATCTCGGGAGAAAACGCTTTCATCTGTATCTCTTCATCGAGAATCATTCTGTCGCCGTACTCCGCCTTAAAGTTTTCTTTAAAAGGACTTGCAAGCAACGCAACGGTAAACTGCTGATCTGCCTCGTTGATCTCGGGCATAGCCATATTTAAGTACTTTGTTTCTTCCTCATAAAACTTATCTCTCGTGTCTATTGAATTACGGATCTCCGCAAGTGCCGACGAGGTGGCATAATGCCTGATAATTCCGTCGTGCTCCAAGAAAACTTCCTTTGCTCTTTCGTAACTGTCCGCCTTTTTAAGTTCTTCCGCCAAACGGATAAGTTCGCTTTTCAACTGCTCCTTGTCCGTGCGGATATATTCCATCCCGTTAAATTTCATTTTTCCTCTCCTTAATCCACTATATTTCTTATCCACATACCTTTTTTCACAAAGATATAACCGATAATGCATTTGATAATATTAAGTGCCTGACATACCGCAAACAGATACAGTATGGAAAGCGACGTGTATCTGCTCATAAAGAACGCCGCCGGTACGGAAATGCACCAAACAAAGCAACTGTCAAACAGGAACGTTATAAGGGTTTTTCCGCCCGAACGCAAGGTGAAATACGATGCGTTTGCGAAAGCGTCAATGGGCATTGCCACGGCGCATATCTGCATAAGTCTTGTGGCGGTGAATTTAATATCATCGGTAGTATTGTACATTTGCGGTATAAAGTCCGCACACACAAAATACGCTGCGCCGACGATAACGCTTACAAACAGCGAAAAGGCAATAAGTTTACCGCTTTCTTCCTTTGCCCTCTCGGTCTCGCCTGCGCCAAGCGTTTGCCCGAGCATAATACCTATTGCCGCACCAACCGCCATAAATGCCACCGAGAACACGTTAAAGAACGTTTGCGAAATATTGTTTGCGGCAACAACGTCAAGTCCCCTTAACGAATAGCACTGGTTAAGCATAGCCGTGCCTGTTGCCCAAAGCGCTTCGTTTACCATTAAAGGCATACCTTTTACCGCAATATCCTTTACAAGTCCTTTGGGAACTTTCAAACTTGCAAACGCTCCCACTATAAAGGGATTTGTCGTACTGTTCATCTTTGTCCACACAACAACAAACAGAAGTTCGGTAAAACGGGAAATTACCGTTGCTATCGCCGCACCCTTTGCTCCCATTGCAGGGAAACCGAAGTGTCCGAAAATAAGCACGTAGTTAAGACACAAGTTCACACAAACGGCAACTATGCCTGCATACATAGGTATCATTGCCTTGCCCGTTTCCCTTAAAGTGGAACCGTAGCACTGCACAACGGCATAGGGTATAAGACCTATAAGCATAATATTTATGTATTCCACTGCGCATTTGAGCGATGCTTCCGCATTTTCGGCACTACCCTCGCCCTGCAAGTAGAGATTTGTAAGTTCTCCGCCCCAAAGTGCGAAAACGCCTATTGCAAGAAGCGAAAACAGCACGCAAAATATTACTTTGAACCTAAACGTATCTCTAACACCTTTTACGTCATTCTTGCCGAAAAACTGTGCACCGAAAATTCCGGCTCCGGATACCGCACCGAATATGCAAAGGTTAAATACGAAGATAAGCTGGTTTGCAACGGCAACACCCGTCATTTCCACAGTGCCTATACGCCCAACCATAATATTGTCAAGCATACTTACAAAGTTGGTTATTCCGTTTTGAATCATTATGGGAATCATCAAAACAAGTATTCTTTTATAAAAATTTTTATCGCCGATATACTTTTTAAACATAACTTCTCCCTATACGTTTAATAACCTTATATTTATATCACAGTTTTGTCAATATGTCAAATTGCAGTGGGGATGTGGGGGAATTAATTTAATTCTGATTTTCATACTTTTTAATCAATCACCCGACGGCTCATATACTATTTGCACATTATTTACCGTATGCATATTGAACAACTGTCTGCTTTTAATTGCAATTTATTCCGACCGCAAGTGCACCGTCCTCCCGTTCAAAGCAATGCATTCCGTCACGA
>CAZBLS010000003.1:0-56228 GCA_964492705.1 uncultured Oscillospiraceae bacterium
ATATAATATTTATTTCTAATAAGTTATAACCGATTTGTTTGGTGAAATAAGACCATTAGAAGAGTTTTATGCAACAGCATCGGATGTACAAATGACCGAAAACGGTGACGGCATTTTTAATTAAAAGAGCATAATCCCAATTAGCCGTCTTTGAGTGGCGGAAGATAATAAAACCCTGTTTCGTTTGCGGAAACAGGGCTTTTAGTATACTTTTCGTAAAACAGTATTAAATATTGAGTTCGTTGCAGAGGTCTTCTTTTTCCATATATCCGCTTGTTTTGGTAACAACTTCACCGTTTTCAAACAGGATAAGTGTGGGAATGCTTACTATTCCAAAGCGTGATGCCAACTCCGGCTCGTCATCTACGTTGACTTTAACTATTTTTAAGTTGTGCTTTTCGGCTGCAATCTCTTCTAAAACGGGAGCAAGCATACGGCAAGGACCGCACCAAGGTGCCCAAAAATCAACAAGTACGCTTCCTGCGGAAATTTCACTGTCAAAATTATCTTTATTTGCGTTGAACATAATTATTTCTCCTTATAATACAGCATACAGTGGCAGTAACCCTCGAAATCGGGATCGGCGATCTGTTCTCTGAATTCTTTGCACATACATTTTGTGTCATCGTTTTTTGCTATAACACAGGGGCAATATCCGCCCTTTTGTTTTAAACCCTCACGCACGTTGCGTACGAGTTCCTTATCGGTATTAAGCCTGATCTTCATTTAATTCTCCGTCTTCGGACTCTTCAAACTCATTTTCGCCGTCTCCGTCGGTATCTTCTCCGTCGGTATCATCAACTTCGCCGTCTTCGTTAAAGTACATATCGTATTCGTCTTCATCAAGTTCGTTTTCAAGAAGTTTAAGTCCTGTTTTTTCACTGAGTTCTTCGATTATCTCATCCATACGGCTTTCACAGGCTTCCTGAGTCCACTCTTCTTCGGATTCGTCCTGTTCTTTGTTCAATTGCTTTAAAGCCAAATATAAAAGCAGATAACTGTCTTTTTCGTCACCGGGCTTTGCGCTTATCCACTGCTTACGGTACATTTCAAGATTGGGGTCGGTCGAACGCACATCAAAATCTTCCTGTGTAAGAAGACCGTGGAAGTTACCGAAAGTTTCACGGGTATCTAAATCCGCAATGTCTTTATTCTTTTCGCTTATAACCGAAGAAACTATAAGCGCAATGATTCCTATAATCACTAAAATTACAACAGTAACTGCCCAAATTGAAACCTGAACACCGAAAATTATCATAAAAAATTCCTCCTAATATAAGTACGTTAATATTATACCAAAAAAATTCCGTTTTGCAAATATATTTGTTGAAATTTACCCGTTTAAATGGTATAATTATAATAATTAAGGGGATAAAAGGAGTTCATATGAAAAATCTTGCTCTTTTGGCGGATAAATTTATTCCGTATTTTGTAAAAACTGCCCATTTAGAGGGTGAGGAAACTTCAAGCGGTGTTATTGACGGACTTAATTCGGATATAATTATCGCAAATTGGTATAAAATAGTTCTTGTTGCAGTGGCAGTGGGTTGCATTGCAGGACTGATTTATTCTAACTTTATAAGGAAAAAATGAGACTTGAAGAATTAAAAGGAATAGGCGAAAAAAAACGGGAAGCGCTTAATAAACTCGGTATATTTTCCGCAGAAGACTTAATTTCGTTTTTGCCCGTAAGATATAGGGATTTGACAAAAGTGTCCTATATCGGCGCATCGCAGGTGGACGTTCCATTGCTATTTAAACTGCGAATAACTCAAAAACCTACCGTTCGCTATCCGAGGAAAAATTTTTCCGTAGTCACCTGCACTGCGGAAGATATTTCGGGAAGTGTGGAGGTCGTTTGGTTCAATCAGCCTTATATCGCAAAGCAGATCGAATTCGGAAGCGAGGTTTTCCTTTACGGTGCAGTGGAAATAAAACAAGGGCGTCACAGACTGATGAATCCCACCGTGGAACAGGAAAGCGAACTAGCGCTTGTACCGGTTTACAGGCTCGGCACATCCGCAATAAGCCAAAAGAATATGCGTAGTATTATGCGCTGTGCGGTTGATCTTTTTTCCGAAAAGGAAGAGGAAGTCTTTGATGATGCAATGCGCATAAAGTATTCTCTTTGCGGTAGAAAATATGCGGTGGAAAATATTCATTTTCCCGAAAGCGAAAATGCACTTACCCTTGCAAGGCGCAGGCTTTCCTTTGAGGAACTGTTGCGCATTCGCATTTTTATCAAGTTACATAGGGATGAAAACCAAAAAGAGGCAGGAAAGGTTTTTAATACCGAAATAAGCGGTTCTTTTTTGGAAAATTTGCCCTATGAACTGACGGGCGCACAGAAGAGAGCGCTTGATGAGATTAAGTGCGATTTGCGCTCCGGTAAGGCAATGAACAGGCTTGTGCAGGGGGATGTTGGTTGCGGAAAAACCGTTGTAGCGGTGGTTGCAATGGAACTTGCCGTAAAAAACGGGGGACAGGCGGCATTGATGGCGCCTACCGATATTTTGGCAAGACAGCATTATGAGTATTTAAAAAGTCTTTTTGGGGAAGAAACGGTGGCGTTTCTGTCAAGCGGACTTACTGCTCAAAAGCGCAGAGAAACTTTGGAAAAAATCAAAAACGGAAGCGCAAAATATATTATCGGCACAAATGCCCTTGTACAGGAAAAAGTGGAGTATGATAATCTGCTTTTGGCAGTGTGCGACGAACAGCATAGGTTCGGCGTAACGCAAAGGGCAAGGCTTTCCGCAAAGGGAAATTCGCCACATATTCTCGTAATGTCGGCAACGCCGATACCGAGAACGCTTTCACTTATCGTGTTCGGTGACCTTGATATTTCACTTATCGACGAACTCCCCGCAGGCAGAAAAAAAGTTGCCACATCGGTTATTCCGATAAAACGAGAGCAGGATATGCTTAATTATATTCACGGCGAACTGCTTTCGGGCAGACAGGCGTATTTTGTTTGTCCTCATATAGAAGAGAATGAAGAAGACAGTACCGAATCTGCCGAGGGTCTTTTCAAAAGGCTGACAGAGGGCATTTTTGCCGACGTTCCCATTGCGCTTATGCACGGGCGTATGGATGCACAGGAGAAAAAAGACGTTATGGAGCGTTTTGAAAAAAATGAGATCAAGGCGCTGATATCCACTACGGTAATCGAGGTGGGTATAAATGTTAAAAATGCATCGATAATGGTCATTTACGGAAGTGACAGGTTCGGGCTTGCTCAATTACATCAGTTGCGAGGCAGAGTGGGCAGAGGAAATTTAAAATCCTACTGTTTCCTTTTAACGCAATCGTCAAACCCAAATACTTTGGAACGACTTAAAATTATGACCGCTCACAGCAACGGTTTCGATATTGCCCAATACGATTACGAATTGCGCGGACCGGGCGATTATATAGGAAAAAGGCAAAGCGGAATTCCCGAAGCACGGTTTTCCTATGCGCTGTCAAACACATCGCTTTTAAAGGAAACGGAAAAGGTTGCGGAAGAAGTTTTTGCTGATCCGACGAGATTTGAAAAACTTATAAGTTCGGTAAATGAAACGGTTATAAGCGAAAACGAAGAAATTGCATACAACTGAAAAAATGCGTATATTATTTCACTTTTAGGTAAGAATAATTACAGAACCGAAAGGGAGGTGAAATGAATATGGCAAAGACAGATGCTAAAAACGCTCTTGAAAATATGAAGTACGAAGTTGCAAACAGCCTCGGCGTCAATATGAAAAAGGGCTATAACGGAGACCTTTCTTCAAAGGACAACGGCCGTGTAGGCGGTGAGATGGTCCGCAGAATGGTTGAACAGTACGAACAGAACAACAAATAACTGTTGAAAATAAAGCAGTTGGGAAAAATTTTTCCATCTGCTTTGTTTACATAAAAATTAAAACACCCCGAAAAAGTTTGATTTCGGGGTGTTAAATTGCGGAATTTAATCTGCCATTGACAGGAACATCCTCTTTGCTTCCGATTTAAGAGCAATCTCCATTGCATTTACCGTGGGTAAAAATGGTGAAGCCATAAGACCTATGGTATTCTTTTGCGCTTTCGCAACTTCATAAAATACGGGTGAAAAATCGGAAGTTGCTCTGTTTAAAGAAGCGATAACGGGATTTTCCAATTCGAAAATGCCGTCATAGAGTTTCTGACTGTCACTGCGTTTGTCTCTGCCGAAGAAATCGGATTTTGTGCAGTAAACGCCGGAATAATATGCATCGACGATCACGTCTTTGCCGAATACCCAACGGAAAACTTCGGGTTCACGTGTGAAAAATTCGGCTGATACAATGGGCTGTGCGGAATTTTTCCTGCACGCATCAAGCATAACGTCAACGTCACGCTTAAAAGATTTCGCCCCTCTTGTTATGATCATACCGTAGTACTGCTGATATTCGTTATACTCGTCACCCAATCCCAAATGGAAATACTTGGGATGATGGAATATCTCGCAAACTTCGTCAATAAGTTTTACGGTAAGTTCGTTGTAATCGCTTGAAGAAAGCATATAGGAATAATCGCCGAGCCATACGTCGTGAGCGGCGGAAAAATCAAGTTTCGGGATTACTTCCAAGCCTTTGTTCTTTATTTTTTGTACGGTCTCACTCATCTTCTCGGGAAGAAGCGAACCCTTAACGCCGATTTCGGGAGCACAGGCGTACTTGATACTTTCGGCAAGTTCAAGTACTACGGCATTGTAACCTAAATCCGCAATATAGGATGTAATGCGGTCAAGTACGTCTTCGTCAAAAAGGAGAAAATCTCTTTCTTTTTGGTCATATTCGCCCAATTTCAGAGGGCAGTATTTATCGTACCACATATTGTAGCCGACACATAAATCGAATATTTTAAGCATTTTAGTTCTCCTTTCCGAAATACTTATTCAAGGCACTGTCAAGCATATACAGGTCGTTTTGAATAAGTTCAACGTTAGCCTCTATGGTAGGATACCAAGGTGCAGTCATATAACCCAAAAGATTTTCTTTTTTAACCGTATCTTTAAAGTGCTCAACTACGTCATCGGGAGAACAGTAACTGTCGCAGCAGGAAACAGCGGGAATTATTTGGAAATTTAAGCGGTCAAGCAATTCCACGCCTTTGAAAACGTCCTGATGATAATCGGGAAGAAGTTGAGGATTGCGTGTTCTGAAATATGACCAAGGGGAATATATGGGGTCTTTTGAAGCGTTTTTAACGAATTCTTCCGGATAGAAACGGGCAAAACCCTCCCACATCCACGGACGCACGCCGTTTTTGTCACAGCAGGAAAAATAGAACTTCATATCGTTCCAATACAGGTCGAAACGGCGGACGCAGGTTATTCCGAAACCGTTTTGCATATGTTTTTCGCGGTAACTTTCTTCGTCCAGACCCAAATGGAGATATTCGGGCTTGAAAAGTTCGCAAACCTCGTCAATAAGGTCGGCAACAACTTTGTAATAGGCAGGGGACGATACCATAAACGAATATTTTCCGAGCCAAGCATCGTGCTGTGTGGAAAAATTGAGTTTGGGTACAACTTTTATACCCATTGCGTTTATTTTTTTGATTTCGGTGAGCATTTCCTCTTTGCTCCAAGCGTTTGCGTCTGCAATCTCGGGGTGTGATTCATACTTCAAACCGTCTGCCACGTCAATAATAAGAGTGTCTATGCCGTAGGTGGGAAGCATTGCGATTACTTTATCCCAAGCACTTTTTTGGCAAAATCTCTTTCTGTATGTGTAAGGATTTTCAAGACCTAAAAACATATCGGCATCTTCATCAGCCCACATATTGGCACTTAAATGTATCAAGTAAGAGCGTATCATAAAATTCTCCTTTGTTAAATTTACGTTTATTTTATCATAAATACCGGTTGTAGGCAATCTTTTTTTCAGATTTTGAGTAAGCAGGGAGAAAAATCTTCTTTACCCGTAAAATCCTTGCTCTTTATTCCGTAAACAAGAGAAGCACGAAGGTTTATTTCGCTTGAAATTACGGTAGAAGAAGAAAAATTTTCCGTATCAAGAGGCGAAACGTAAAAGTTTTTGAGCTTTGAAAGTAACTCGGTTCTGTCTTTTCTTACGGCAAGAAGTTTTAATGCCGGGGGATCTTCCTTTAAACATTTTAAATGTTCTTTTTTTATGCCTAAAAGGGAGCAGAAAAGTATACGGCTGATACGGGAATAGGTATAACGCTTGCTTTTTACCGCTTTAATATAACCGTCCAAATTTTCGGCAGACGTAATTTCTTTTTTTAATTTGTATTCAAGACCCTCGTTGACACCGCAGATTTCTTTCAGTTCGCTGACATCTTTTGTTGAAATACAGTATTTTATCAAGTCAAAAAAATCCTCGGGGAACAGAGGGGAGGCAGAACAGAGCAAACCGTTGCAATCCGAATTTTCTTTTATTCTTTCACGCAACTGACTTGCGCTCAAATATGAATTTTGACGTTTTAGAATACGGTAATCAAGTGGAAGACCGTATTTTTTTATCGCTTTTATATATTCGTGTCCGAGCATTGCGTTGGGCTGACCGTGAAAAACGTCAAGAGCGTTGCCGTAAGAAATACCCGATGAAATATCGGCAGTAAAATCGGAATTTTCGGTATTTTCTTCCAAAAGTGAAATGTTATCGCATTCGCTGCCGAAAAAAACAAAGTCACAGCCTATTTTTGAGGCGGAAAGCACCGCACCTGCGGCAAAGTGTTCAGCCGATTGAAGAGCAAATGCTTGGGGGAGTTCAAATACGGCATCGGCACCTTGCATAATTGCACTTTCGGCACGCTTGAACTTATTGAAGATCGCATTTTCACCGCGCTGAACAAAACTTCCGCTCATAATGCACACAACGGCGTCGCTGATTTTGCGAGCCTCGTTTATTTGATAGGCGTGTCCGCTATGTAAAGGGTTGTATTCGCAAATAATTCCGCAGATTTTTATATTGATCACCTTTTTTTATTTACTTATCACCGAAAACGTGATATAATACATATAGTTTGTATATTATATCATACAAAAAACGGAAAAGCAAAATAATTTTTAACGGAGGATCTAAAAATGAAAGTATTGGTTATCAATGCGGGATCAAGTTCACTTAAATATCAGCTCATTGATATGGAAAATGAATCTGTAATAGCAAAGGGTGCTATTGACAGAATAGGTATCAGCGGTTCGAAACTTAAACATACCGCCAACGGCGAAACTACCGTTATCGAAAAAGATATGAAAAATCACGAGGATGCGATACAACTTGTGCTTTCCTCACTTACGGATGAGAAGATCGGCGTTATTTCTTCAATGGACGAAATCGGCGCAGTAGGACACAGAGTAGTTCACGGCGGAGATAAATTTGCCTGTTCGGTTAAACTTACCGATGAAGTTATTGAAATGATGCAGAGCCTCATCGACCTTGCACCTCTTCACAATCCCGCAAACTTGCAGGGTATTGCCGCTTGTAAGGCAGTTATGCCCAACACTCCTATGGTTGGCGTATTCGATACAGCATTCCACCAGACAATGCCGGCTTCAAGTTATATCTACGGTCTTCCCTATGAGGCATATACGGAACATAAGGTAAGAAGATACGGTTTCCATGGTTCAAGCCACCGTTACGTTTCTGCAAGATGTGCTGAAATCTTGGGTAAAGACCCCAAGGATCTTAAAATAGTTTCCTGTCACTTGGGCAACGGTTCGAGTATCGCCGCAGTTGACGGCGGAAAATGCCTTGATACGTCAATGGGACTTACTCCTATCGAGGGTCTTCCCATGGGTACACGTTGCGGTAATATCGACCCTGCTATTATCCGTTTCCTTATGAATAAGTACAATATGAATATTGACGAAATGGATACTTATCTTAATAAACAGAGCGGTATGCTGGGCATTTCGGGCGTATCAAGCGATTTCAGAGACCTTACCGCCGCAGCGGATTCGGGTAATGAAAGAGCAAAACTCGCACTTGACATCTTCACATATAACGTTAAAAAGTTCATCGGAGCTTATGCGGCCGCTATGGGCGGGGTAGATGCTGTTGTATTCACAGCCGGCGTAGGCGAAAACGACGAACGTGTCCGTTTTGATTCCTGCAATGGTCTTGAATTCTTGGGAATTGAGATTGACAGCGAGAAAAATGACGTTCACGGCAAGGAAGCCGTAATCTCCACCGACAACTCAAAAGTTAAGGTTCTTGTTATTCCCACCAATGAAGAACTCGTTATCGCCAGAGATACTGCCGAACTTGCAAAAAAGTAATTGACAAAGTTGTAAGTCAAGAGTATAATATCAAAGGTTTAGTATGATTATTTCGGTTAAAGATGCCCTGCGTAATGAGGGCGAAAGATATGATATTAAATTTGAAACTTCTCTTGAACCCGTTGATTATATGGGTAAGGTGGAGTTTGAAACGGTTAAAGTCGACGGATTTTACTTTGCGCAGGGTGCAAATATCCGTGTTATAGGTAAAACGGAAGCGGAATGTATTTTCGAATGCGACCGTTGCTTGCAACCTTTTAAAAGAAAACTGTTGCTTGATTTTGACCAAACCTATTCTTCCGAGAGTGAAGAAGAAATGTATCGGTTACAGAAAAACGATACCGTTGATATTCAACCGCTGATAAACGATATAGTTATTTCCTCTCTTCCTATTGAGCGTTTGTGCAAGGAAGACTGTAAAGGGCTGTGTCCTCACTGCGGTATTGATAAAAATTTTTCATCTTGTTCCTGTGAGTCAACGGAAAAGGATAACCCTTTTGCCGTACTCAAAGGACTTGTGGACTAAGGAGGTGTTCACATGGGAGCAATTGCACCTAAACGCAAAATTTCAAGAGCAAGACGTGATTCAAGGCGTGCTAATTGGAAGTTGTCTCTTCCCGGCATCGTTGAGTGCCCTCAGTGCAAGGCAAAGAAACTCGCTCACAGAATGTGCAAGGCTTGCGGTTATTATGACGGCAAGCAGATCGTTGTTAAAGACGAGCAGTAATTAAAATACCTGCCGATTTCGGCAGGTATTTTTATACCATTTTATACTTTGAATGAATGACGGTAAAAGGCAAGTGAGTAAAATAAATTCATATCGAAGATTACGCCGGTAAAACACCGACGCTTATTTAAAAACACTCAAAAATTTCGATAATTCAGGTATCAAAAAGCTGTGTGTCAATACCGATTTCACATTACGCGCTGCTCATTCTTAACTGTTTACGAAAATCCCGTATCAAACGTATTTAAAGTAAAAATCCCGTTCGCAAAAGCGAACGGGATTTTTGGTGCAGGTAACAGGAGTTGAACCTGCATGAAATTGCTTTCACACGGACCTGAACCGTGCGCGTCTGCCAATTCCGCCATACCTGCAAAGAACATAGTATATTATATTCGGTTTACGGAATTTGTCAAGCGTTATTTCCTGTACCTGCTTATTTGAAAAAAACACATTGTCACTATACCTGTAATTCCGCCAAGCATAAGACCTATCAAAAAAAGAATCAGCGCAAGCATAACGTCACCTCAACGTTATTTTGCACTGAAAAATAAAGTTTTATGCGGTTAATTCATTTTCAAATTTAACTTTTATGTGCTTCAAGGTTACAGTCGTGCATATAGCCAAGCACGAAAACGTTGCCAACCACGAAACGGGATAGGAAATAAGCAACCAAGCATAGGAATGGCATTGGGGAAGTGAGAATACCGAGTAAAGCCATACGATGCGCAGTACGCATACGCCAACAACGGTTATTATCATAGGTTGCACCGAATAACCCAATCCTCGGAGAGTACCTGTTAATACGTCCATTACACCACAGGTAAAATAGGGCAAAACAAGGTATTGCATATGTTGAAGACCGTATTGTATAGCGGTTTCGGAGTCGGTTATATAAATTCCCAAAAGCGGTTCGGAGAATAGGTACATTGCAACTCCTGCAATAATGCCGAAAACCGATACGGTTATAAGGGAATATGCCGTTACAAGACCGATACGCTTTAAGTTTTTTGCGCCGTAATTCTGCGCACAGAAGTTAAGTGTAGTTTGATTAAAAGAGTTCATTGCGGTATATAAAAATCCCGAAATGCTTGAACCTGCGGAGTTTCCTGACATACAGTCTGTTCCGAAAGAGTTGATCGATGACTGTATAAGTACGTTGGAGATTGCAAAAAGTGAACTTTGAATGCCCGAGGGAATACCGATTTTAAGAATGTTAATAAGTGCTTTTTTATGAAAACGGCTTTCTCTTATATTAAAACGGCAAACATCCTGACGGCGCATCAGCGAATGAATAACGAGAAGTGCCGATATTGCCTGCGAAATCGAAGTGGCAAGTGCAACGCCTGCAACATCCATATTGAAAAATTTAACGAAGAAAACATTTAAAATAACGTTGACGACACCTGCAATGGTCAGGTAGATGAGCGGTCCGTTCGTATCGCCGGAGGCACGGAGTATTGCCGAACCGAAGTTGTAAAGCATACTGAAAATCATTCCGCCGAAATATATTTGCATATAAACGGTGGAAAGGGGGAGAACATCTTCGGGACATCCCATAAGACCTAAAAAAGTGCCTGAAAATATAATTCCCACAACGGTGAGAACCGCTCCGCCGAGAACAGACAGAGGAATTGCGGTATGTACGGCTTCGTGCACGTCTTTGTAATTTCCGGCACCGAGGGATTGGGCAACGGTCACGCCAACACCGACTGAAAGACCGATAAAAAGGTTTACCATAAGTCCCGTCAAAGAGCCTGTAGAACCTACTGCCGCAACAGATCTGCTTCCGCAATAAGTACCTACAACAATTAAGTCCGCCGCATTAAAGAAAAGTTGCAGTAGACCCGACAAAATTATCGGAAGAGTGTAAAGGATAATGTTTTTGAAAATAGGTCCCTTGCACATATTATCGGAATTAAATTTCATTATAAAATCCTCGCAAATTTACAATCAGTGATATTATATACCATAAGGTATCTTTTGTTAAGTTAATGCAATGTTAAAAAAATATGCATTATCTGTTGCGGTATTGGGTAGGAGTAACATTGTAATACTTTTTAAAAGCAGAAGAAAAATAATCGCTGTTTTCAAATCCGCACAGGTATGCTACGTCACGTACGGACAGTTTTGTAGTACAGAGTAATTCGGCTGAAAATTGCATTTTCACCCTTTGAATTTCTTTTCCGATGCCGTTTCCTCTGCTTTTTATAAACAGATGTTGCAGATATGACGGGGCAAGGTGGCAGTGTGAAGCCACGCTTTCCACGGTGATTTTTTCTCCGTAATGAGCCGAAATATAGTCAAGTGCTTGCGCAATATAGTTTGGTTCGGTGTTTTCTTTTAGTAATTTTCCGTTTTCGGACGAAAAAAGTGAACGCAGAAAACCGTCAAGTAACGAACAAAGGGTTTGCAGGTAAATTTTAAGCACGGGAATTTCCTTTTCCGGCTTAAAAATAAGTTCGGTATTATATAATGAAATTACTTCTTCTGAAGAAAGTCCTGTTTTCATTGCAAGTGCGTTTGCCGTTCGTAAGGGCAAATTTTTTTGCATTTGAGAAAAATATACCGTAAGATAATTTACCGAATTAAACGGTACCGATTGGGCAAGTTCGAAAACACCGCAGTAACAGTAAGTTTCGGTAGGGTGCAGGGGACAGAGGGACGTTTCGAAAAAATTCCGTTTGCGCACGCAGATGCCGTGAAGACGGGGATTTGACTTTATTGCCGTACAAAATCCGTTTAGATGCCAAGCGTTGACGTTTTTCAGTTCCTTTAAAGGAGAATTTTCCAAAACCGCATATCGGTCATTGATTATAACTTTAAGTTCGAGTTCCGTTTCCAAAATAGCAACAAAGTCAAAAATCTCCTTTGCTCGTTGTTTTAAAGATTTATCTTTCATAAAATCACCTAATCTAAAAGAAATAAAGCATAAAATCAAAGTTAATATTTATTATAAGTGATATAATAGTATTTGACAAGTGGAAAAGGAGATTTTTATTATGTCAACGTATTGGTTGGATGCAACGGATTTTAATAGAGGCGGTTGGCAACTTGATACGCAATTTGTGCGTGAAATGGGCACGTCTTATTTAATAGCCTGTGATATTCCGGGGGAAAGAGTAAAAGATGCGGAAGCGGTTTTTTCGGCGGAAAACGACGGATTTTACCGCATTTATGTACATACTCACAATTGGAAAACAGAGTATTCTCCCGGAAAATTCAATATAGGCGTTGATGACGAAATTTTGCCGTCTGTGATGGGTGCAAAGCCTAACAGCAAATGGTATTGGGATATTGCAGGAGATATTTTTCTTAAAAAAGGCGAACACAAACTTAAATTAAAAGATTTAACAGGATGGCTTGCAAGAGTTTCGGCAGTAGTGATCACCGATGACAGAGAGTTTTTTCTCGCAGGTGACGAAAAACGGTTTTTGAAACAGCGTTCCGAAATTAAAGGCATAAATACAAAAATCCTTGACAGAGGAACGTGGGATCTTGTAGTTGTGGGCGCAGGCTCGGGAGGAGTACCCACGGCTGTTGCGGCAGCGAGAAAGGGGCTTAAAGTTGCCCTTATAACCGACCGTCCCGTAGTTGGCGGAAACGCTTCGGATGAGTCGTACGTTTCCTTTTCGGGCGCGGGAAGTCACAATGAGGGATCACAGGAAACGGGTATTGCCAATGAGATAAAGTGTCTTCATTATAAGTTTGACCTGACTTGGCAAGGGGCAATGGAAAAACTTATTGAAAACGAAAAGAATATTACGCTGTTTACAGACACTTTATGCACCGATGCCGAAACCGATAACGGAAAGATAACTTCCATTGAGTGCACCGATACGCTTACGCTTGAAAAAAGCCGTTATTACGCTCCTGTTTTTGCCGATTGCACAGGGGACTGTTGGCTTGCATACTATGCGGGGGCAAAATACCGTATAGGGCGTGAGAGTTACAGAGAATATTTTGAAGATTCCGCACCCGAAAGCGGTGATATAATGACCATGAGCGGTTGTCTTAAAGGTCTTATCGGCAAAACGGAAATTACGGGATATTTAGCCGAAGATACAGGCGAAAAGCAGGAATTTGTTTTGCCCGAATTTTGCCGTAAACTGCCCGAAGAATTATACCGTGACTGCGGAAGAGTATACACGGCGGACTGGTGGCTTGAAAACACCAACGATTTCGACGATTTGTTTGACGGAGAATACACAAGAGATGAACTTATATGTCTTACGCTTGGGTATTTCGATTGGTTGAAAAATTCGGAAAAGACCAAAAAACAGGCTGAAAATTACAAGTTGACTGAACTTTCGGTATTTAATGCAAAAAGGGAAAACAGGCGTGTCTTAGGCGATTACGTGCTTAAATTCGGAGATTTAAAGAACAGTGTAAAATTCGAAGACGGCGTGGCATATTGCGGTTGGAATGTGGATGTGCATAATATAAAAGGTATGTTTTCGGGCAAAGAGGGACCCTTTGACCTTGATGAACATATAAAGCCGTCACAAATTCCGTACAGATGCTTATATTCTAAAAACATAAACAATCTGTTTGTGGCTTCGAGGGGAATTTCGGTAACGCATATTGCTCTCGGTTCCACAAGGGTGCAAAGTACTATTGCAACGGTGGGTCAGGCAGTGGGTACTGCGGCAGCGTATTGCAAAAAATACGGAATTTTGCCCCGTGAAGTAGGGGAGAAGCATATAAAAGAACTTCAACAGCAACTGCTTCTTGATGATCAAACGCTGACAGGTGTATTTAATGAAGATGAGCGTGATTTGGCAAGAACGAGCCGAGTTTGGGCATCGGATACCGCAAAAGAAGAAATAATTGCGTGTACGAAAAATTTCACCGTTTGCCCAAGTGCGGAAAACGTTATAAAGGGATATTTCAGAGATGAAAAAGTTTCTCAAGGTTGGTATTCCCATATAGGTCTTCCTCAAAGTTTGGTGTTTGAACTTGATAGAAAAAGCGAGATAAGCGCAATACAGGTAACAACCGATACCGACCTGTATAATCCCTTATGGTCATTTAGAGATATGCCTGTTTTCGGCAAGACCGCAACGAAAATAAAATACGAAGTTTTCGGCGAAAACGGTTGGGTAAGGGTAGGAGAAACGGAAAATAATTTTCTAAGGGTAATGCGCATAACATTCCCCACCGTAACGGCAGATAAAGTTCGAATAACGGTTGAAGACTCAAATGACGGTAAAAGCGCAAAGATATTTGAAGTGAGAATATACGGTCAACAAGACGTTTTTGAGGAAATAATCGGTTGACTTAGGCGGAAAAAAGGAGTACAATTTATTTGAGGTGAAAGATATGCTTTTTGGAATAAGCGTGGCAATTTGCACTCTTGTTTTGGGTGTTGCGGTTTACACGGAGTTTGCCGATGACTAAAACAAATGCAGTGCGTATGCTTGAAAAGGCGAAAATTCCTTTTGAAGTTTTTGAGTACAAATACGATGAAAACGATCTGTCGGGCGTGCACGCAGCCGAAAATTTGGGAATAGAGCCTAAACTCTTTTATAAGACGCTTGTGCTTAAAGGTACGAAAAACGGCTTTTTCGTATGCTGTATAGCGGTTGATAAAGAGATAGACTTAAAAAAAGCCGCAAAGGCAATAAACGATAAAAGTGCGGAAATGTTGCACGTTAAAGATCTTTTGCCCACCACGGGTTATATTAGAGGCGGATGTTCGCCTATCGGTATGAAAAAGCATTTTCCCACGTTTTTTGACGTGAATTTACCGGAAGAAGTTTATGTTTCGGGAGGAACGAGAGGCTGTGCGGTAAAAATAAAAAGGGAACTGCTTATTCCCTTTGTAAACGGTCAACTTTTTGACCTTATTAAGTGATATCTTCTTTTCCGTAAAATTTAAAACCGTCTTTTTCACAAAGAGCAAGTTCTGATAGGATTTGCTCTTTTGTTATTTCGCTGTGTTTAGGCACAATAATGAGAGTTTCTTTTCCGTCTCGGTCAATATATCCTATTGTTTTTCCGCTGAAATTTTTTAAAGCAACGCTTACACCGCATATATAAGCATCCTGCAAGTCACCTTCGTTTGACCAAATACCGTTAACACATCCGTAGTTAAGAGGACTTGTTTCACTCTTTTCACGGGTAATCATCACGTTTACGGTTTTGCCGATATGCTTTTCTATACTGTTTTCCTTGTTCATTTTGTTGTATACTAAAATTCCCACGGCACTTATAATTCCCGTTACAGCGAAGGCACAAATGCCGAAAATATAGTTTTCCGAGCCGAAAGCACCGCCCGAAACGGTGGAAGTTATCACCGAGGGAAACCTTGCAACGGTGGATATAAGCATATAAGCCCAAAAGTTAATGTGGGTGAGACCTGCTACGTACGAAAGCAGATCTTTCGGTGTGCCGGGTATGAAAAAGGCAAGAAACGTCAGAATATAGGTTTTCTTTTTATTGCGAAGAAATTTAACCGAATTTATTTTTTCCGCCGAGAAAAAAAGTTCCACAAATTTAATGCCCCACTTGCGTGTTAATAAAAAAACGGTGGCTGAACCTAAACTTGCACCGACAGTGCACAGTATCGCTCCGGGGATTGCACCGAAAGCATATCCTGCAAGCATCTCAAAGGGTTCTCCGGGGATAAATGCGAATATTACCTGAAAATAGACTGTGGCAATAAACAGCAGATAGCCCCAAATTCCGCAGGAGTCCACAAGATTACGGAACTTTTCGGGTTCACGGGCATATTTAACGAGGGGAGTACCTACAAAGTAGCAAACGGCTACTGTAAATACAAGGGCAACAACCGTTAAAACAATACCTAAAATCTTTTTCTTTTTCATATTAAACTCCAAAAAAATTGCCTGTAAACTTGCATCAGATCGACCTGCGGCACATGCAACTAACTGCTTAATGCTGCTGCCTTCCGACCCTGACATGGTTCACAGCGTCACATTGCGCAGAACCCGATGCAAGTTTACAGACAACTTGCATATATGATATCACATACGGCAAAAAAATGCAACCGATTTTTAATTTGCCTCGTTAAAAAAACTTAAAATCCAAAAAATGAGCAAACTTACAAAAAGCGCAAATGTCAGTGAATATACCGTCAGTTCGGAATGAACAAACTCTATTGCTTCTCCCAAAACGGTTGATCCCCTCGTAATAACAAACAGAATTCTCGCTCCTGTTTGAATTGCGTAAAGAGAAAATAAAAAATAAAGTGTTTTTAAAAGGGGACTTATTTTCTTTTTAACAAAAATCGAGATTATTACACCTAAAAGACCTATTGCGAAAACAAATGCAGTTGGAAAAATAAACTCACTCGGCGACGGCAGGGAAGAAAAGAGAAGTTTGAAATCCGACAAAAACATATTAAGCGTTACTTCTCCGCCTGAAAAACGGCGGTACAATGCGCAGATACCGAACACGGCGAAAGGTGAAAACAGTGCAAGTATGAGCCATATGAAGTTTTTCTTACTTTTGCGTTTTTTCATAAAATACCCGTTTAATATAACGCCCTAAAAAGGATTTCCTTTTTAGGGCGCAGTAAAATCAGTTATCTTTTGCGTCGGCAGATGCGTTTTCGCAGTCAACCTGTTCGGTAGAAATGAAAGTATCTTCGCTTTTGTCGGATTCGGCGTTAACGTCATTTGCATTGTCCGCAGTTTCCGCATTATCTGTGTTTTCTGTGCTTTCAGCAGCATTTGCATCGGATTTAAGGTGTTCTTCCGCTTTGAAATCCGCCAAAGTCTTGCCCGAATATATCGCTTCAAACTGCTCGCCTGTTATCTTTTCCATATCAAGGAGCACTTCGGCAAGGTTGTGAAGAATTTGCTCGTGCTCTTTAAGGATAGCAAAGGCACTTTCGTCGGCATCGGTCAAAATTTCGTGTATTGCTTTGTCCACTTTTGAAGCGAGTTCTTCCGAATAGGCCTTGTGGGTCGAAAAATCTCTGCCCAAGAAAATCTCGTCACCGCCGTTATCGCCCAAGTAAATGGGACCGATTTCGGGATGCATACCGTAGGAAGTAACGTAGCCTTTTGCAAGTTCGGTGGCGTGTTTGATATCGGAAGATGCACCGGTGGAAACATCGCCCAAAACAAGTTTTTCGGCGGCACGTCCGCCCAAGCACATTGTTATGCGGTCAAGAATATAACCTCTTGAATATGTGTCCGAATCGTCTTCGGGACGTGTGAGTGTATAACCGCCTGCGCCTCCGCGGGGAATAACCGAAACTTCCGTTACGGGATCGCAGTGGGGAAGTGCTCGGGCAACGATTGCGTGTCCTGCTTCGTGGTAAGCAACAAGTTTCTTCTGCTGAGGACCTGTTTTGTGAGATTTCTTTTCGGGACCCATAATAACTCTCGTTACCGAGTCCTTAATATCCTGCATCGAAATTTCTTTTTTACCCCTGCGTACAGCCAAAAGAGCCGCTTCGTTGCAAAGGTTTTCAATATCGGCACCTACGAAACCGCCTGTAAGAAGTGCAACTTCGTGTGCGGAAACGTCGGGTGCAAAGTGCTTGTTGCGTGCGTGAATCTTAAATATATTTTCTCTGCCCTTTGTGTCGGGAGGAAGAACGTGTACCTGTCTGTCAAATCTTCCCGAACGGAGAAGTGCGGGGTCGAGTACGTCGGCACGGTTTGTTGCCGCCATAACTATTATTCCCTCATTGCCTGCAAAACCGTCCATTTCAACAAGTAATTGGTTAAGCGTCTGTTCTATTTCGTCGTGACCTCCGCCGATACCTGTACCTCTTTGCCTACCTACTGCGTCTATTTCGTCAATAAATATAATACAGGGAGCGTTGCGCTTTGCGGTGGAGAACAGGTCTCTAACTCTTGCGGCACCGATACCTACGTAAAGTTCCACAAAGTCGGAACCCGTTATGGAGAAGAAAGGAACGCCTGCTTCTCCTGCAACGGATTTTGCAAGAAGCGTTTTACCCGTTCCGGGAGGGCCTACAAGAAGCACACCTTTGGGTATACGTGCACCCATTTTGGTATACTTGTCGGGACCTTTAAGGAAATCTACGATTTCGGCAAGTTCTTCTTTTTCTTCGTCGGCACCGGCAACGTCCTTAAACGTTACTTTTTTGCCGTTGGGATCGTACATTTTTGCGGTGGATTTACCGAATTGCATTCCCTTACCGTTTGCCTGCTGTGCGTATATAAAGTAAAGACCGCCCAACAGAAGAATGGAAAGTATAAACATCGGCAAATACTGCAAGTACCAAGGAGAGGTTACTATGATCGTATCGTAGTTGAAACCGTCGCCGTAGGTAAGTTTTGCGTTGCTTAAAATTTCATCAAACCTGTCGGTGTAGGTTACAGATGCTTTATATTCGTATTTTTTCATAACGGCGGAATTGACTTTGTCCTGTGTTTCGGACCAATCAACTTTGTTGACATTGTCTTCCGTTACGGCGTAAGCGGTGCTGTTATTTACTATAAGTACGTAAGAAAAGTCACCGTTTTCCAGTTTTGTTTCAAATTCGCCTGTCTTTATTTCCTGCTGTGTTACGTCTTTTGTTTGCAGACCGCCCACAGCCAAATAAATAACCAAGCCGATTACGGCAAGGTAGCATAATGTATAAAGAATACGTTTTTTCATTAGGGACTCCTTTGTTGTTTTGTCGGGGATTTATAACAGTTTAATTATAGCACCCGTAGGTTTACTTGCGGTGAAATATAAGTGAAACCTCGGTGTAGCAAAGAAAAAATCACAGAGTATCGATGTATTCCGGCTTTACAAAAAACACATCTTTGTACTGACGGCAAGATTGAGCGTAATCGAGACCGTAACCGACTACAAACTGATCGGGGATTTCAAAACAGCAGTAGTCGGGCTTGATTTCCACCTTGCGACGGGAGGGCTTATCGAGCATACAGCATATTTTAAGGGATTTGGGCTTTCTTGTGGAAAGAATTTCTTTAAGGTTGGTAAGAGTCAGTCCCGTATCGATGATATCTTCAACGATAAGCACGTTTTTACCGCTTATGGAAGAATCAAGGTCTTTTTTGATTTTTACTTCACCGGTGGATTCGGTGGAGTTGCCGTAGGAAGAGATAGTCATAAAATCAAACTGCACGTCGGTGTCTATACGGCGTACAAGGTCGGAATAGAACAGTACCGCTCCCTTTAAAATGCCTACCACCGTAAGGGATTCGCCTTTATAGTCACGGTTAATCTGCTGTGCGATAACGTCAATCTTTTTTTGCATTTCTTCGTATGAAATCAAAAGTTCAAGTTTTTCTCTCTCAATAAGCATATTATTTACTCCTTGCATATTTTTAATATTTTTTTTGTGCTTTGGCTTATTTTTACTTTTTCGGAAACGGTATTTCCCAAAATAACGAGAATTTCGTCATCCGATGCGATAAGGGGAAGAGAATCGCGGATATCTTTCGGAATTTTTCTTCCGATAAAATACTTTTTAAGCGTCATTGAACCGCTCATCCCAAGGGGGGTAATTCTGTCACCCGAACGCCGTGTGCGTAACGTGAGTTTTTGGGGTAATTTATCAAAATCCACACATTCGCAATTTTTTTCTCGGCGTGCATTATCAGTGAAATGGGAAGATACGGTACAGTTTGGCAAGAGGTATGTTCTGTCGGGCAAAAATTCCGTTTCTTCAAATACGGTTTCTTCCGATTTACAGAATACGAGAGTATCAAACTCTCTGCGCACGTGCAGTGAAAAGGGCAGATGAACTTCTTTACCCGACTGCTTTGAAAAAAGGGAAGCGATATCTTCGGTATGTTTCTTTTCCAAATCTACCGTATGTCCGTTTATTTTCTTTACCGCAAGCCTTATAACGCCGTCTCTGATGACGGGGTCGAGGTCACGCATTTTAAGTTTCAGTTTATTTTCTTCACAGGAAAGCAAAAGGGACGAAAATTCTTTCTCGCAGGTGCTTTCAAAAAAATCACGGTAACCTTTTAACAGTTCGGAACATGAAAAAATGCTGTCGGTAACGTTTGAATTTATATTTTTCAGTTGGGGAATTACTTCAAGGCGCATCCTGTTTCGGGAATAGTTGCTGTCGCCGTTAGTGGAATCGGTTACGTATTTTAATTTATTTAAATTTAAATATTCTTCTATTTCACTGCGTCGGGTACAGAGCAGGGGACGGATAATATTCCCCGTTACGCAATCCATACCGCACAGTCCGTTTAGACCCGAGCCTCTTACCAGGTGCATAAGTACGGTTTCCGCTTGGTCATCTTTGTTGTGTGCCACCGCAATGGGGCAGTTTAACTTGTCGGCATATTCGGCTAAAAGCGCATACCGTTCGTTACGTGCACAGGTTTCGAGGGAAAGTTTCTTTTCTTTTGCGATTTTCGGCACGTCGATACTTTCGGTAAAAAAATCTATACCGTGACGAATGCAAAATTCTTCGGCAAAAGAGGCATCCCTCAATGCTTCTTCGCCCCGTATACCGTGTTCAACGTGCAATGCGTAAACTTTATAACCGAGTTTTTTTAATATAAAAGTAAGGCAAATAGAGTCCGCACCGCCGGAGAGACCGCAAAGAACTTGCGAACCTCTGTTGAGCATACCGTTTTTACTTATATATTCGGCAACTTTTTCTTCAAGTGTCATAACTGTTTAAGCCTCAAATCGGTATCGGCAAATTTAAGTACTGCGGAACGGGAACGGTCGAAGAGCCTTGAAGAAACACGTTCGGTGTACCGCTGCTTTATATCGTCCGGCGAAAGATTTGTGGATATGCAAACCGCTTTTTTTGCACGGGTACGCTCGTTTATAAGCATAAATATATATTCTTGCGTAATATTATTGAATATGGGTTCGGTACCCAAATCGTCAATTATAAGCACGTCGGCATTCAACAGTAAGTCGATATCGCTTATTTTGTTAAATGCGTATTGGCGCAGAATATCAAAAAGCCGTCCCGAAGTAATGTAAACGGTGGTAATGCCTTTCTTTTTAAGTTCAATGGCGATACAGGAAAGCAAAAACGTTTTGCCTGTGCCTGTATTTCCCGTAAAAATAAGGTTGGGACGTTTTACGTCGGGGAAGCGTTTGGCGTATTCGAAACAGTAGTTTTTGATATCTGCCATTTTTTTTCTGTCCGCTTCGTCAAAGACGTTTTCGTCAAAAGTATCGAAAGTTGCGCTTTCATCGAAAAGCATATCTTCGCTTAAAACGATTTCGGTAAGTCTCCGTGAAAAACAGGAACAGTAATTTTCGCCTATTCGTCCGCTGTCCTTGCAAAGGGGGCAGGAGTATTTAGGTACAGGAAGAGAAAGACCTTTTTCTGTAAGATAATCTTCCATTTGACCGTTTAAAAGGGACAGATGGCGGTCTTTTTCGCTTTTTTTCATAAGTCTGTCGCTGGCAATCTCACGTTTTTTGTTTTCAAGCACGGTATATTGGGGGTTTTCGGAAAAAAAGCGTTCAAGGCGTTGCTTGTACTCAAAGGACGAATTAAGCCTTTTAAGGGCAAATTCGCTTTCGGTTTTGCGTAATGCGTATGTATCCATATTTACACCTCCGTATTTGCCGGATCGTTATACAGTGTATCGCCGTAGGGCGTGCTTTCACTTTTGAAATTATCAAGGGAACCTTTTTTCTGCACGGGAGTTTGAGGTTTTTTATCCCCTTGAAGTGCAAAGTGTTTTTCTATCTCGGGCAGAGTAAACGCTTTCATATCCCTTAATGTGTCCGCACGGTCACAGAACTTTTTAAAGGTGTGAGATCCGCTTTCGCATAGAAGTTTTGCAATTAAAATCAGGCTGTCCTCGGCAAAACCGTCACCTTTGTAGCCGTTTAACTTCTCGGTATGTACGCCCGTTACGGTACGGTTATGTTCGCCCAAGGTGTAAAGTATAACCGAAGCCAACCTGCGCTGAACGTCGGATTCAGTTAAATATGCACGTATTTCCTTTGCACTGCGAAGCGAAAGGGAATTAAGTTTTTCAAGTATTCTGTTTATGTAAGCAAAGTTGGGAGCGGAAGTCTTTGTGGTTTCGCTGCACGCCGTCTTTATGGCGTTAAGGTCAAAGCCCATTTCCGAAGTCCATTTGCGGTATAAGCGCATTTCATCCACAGAGGGCGTACGGCTTATGCCTAAATGGCGTAAAAGTTTTGATGCTTCGTGGTGCTTTGCCTGATAAAGGGAAAGATATTCTTCCGCAGATTCCGCATTTGTGATACCGTCGTTTGCCCAAGCGAGCGCAACTTTGTCTATATACGAAAAGGAAACGGAAGTATCTGCCGTACTTATGCAGTGGGCGACCAAAAGCAGTGCGGTCTCCACCGAAAGACCGTAGATTTCCACCCAATCACGTGCCTTGTCGTATTCGCCGTTGGAAATGCTTCTTTTAGGGAAAAGCGCCCGTATTCCGGCAAAATAGTCCGAATAAGAAGAAAGCATATCGGCAGCATAAGGGTCAAATGTGTTTTTGGCTTCAAAAGCGGAAAGCACTTCAAACGTAAAGGGACGAAGAGTATAGTTGATAAGATGCTTTTCACTTAAAAATTCAAGGGCATCGGTAAATTCCTTTTCGCTTACGCCCGAAGCGGTTGCAACGGCGGACAGCGAATCGGCTTTTATATCCCTATGGGTGCAAACGTAGAGCAAATACAGGTATACCTTTACAAATACTCCCGAAGTTGACGGCAGAAAACTGCTTATAAATGCACCTTCAACGGGAACGATATCCGAAAGCGGATGACCTTTTACGAATTTTCCCGACATAATACCCTCCGATTTGTTTAAAAAAGATATTCTGTGATAGTATACCACAAATTTCGATATAAATCAAAGATATTTTGAAAGGACGGAATAATTTTTGAAAAGAAATCTTAAAATCGCCGTTACGGTAATTGCACTGACGGTGACGGTGGCAGTTTCACTGCTTTTTCATTCCTGCACTGTTGCGAAAATAAAGGATAGGAACAGATACAACATCAATGCCGAAACCGACGGAGTGAATTTAACGGGTGAACTTATACTTGAAGTAAACGGAAACAAAGACGAAGACCTGTTCTTTTGCCTTTATCCCAATGCGTTTAAACTCGAAGAGAATACCGAAAATACCGCTTATGACAGTGAAAAAGCATATCCGCACGGGTTCGACAGCGGATATATCGATATTTTTAACGTGGAATGTAACGGAAAAAAGTGCAAATTTTCATTTGAAGAAGACGGTCAGATCTTAAAGGCGGAAACAAATAAAAGAGGAAAGAAAAAAATAAAGATAACTTTCACAGAAAAACTTCCCCGTTCGCCTGCAAGGTTCGGTTACGGGGAAAATACGTATAATTACGGTAATTGGTATCCCGTGCTTTGCCCGAATATTAACGGCGAAACCGTAAAAAATACATATACGGCAAACGGCGATCCGTTCTGCTCGGAAACGGCGGATTATTCGGTGTCGGTTACCGTGCCGGCAAAAATGCGCATTGCTTCAACGGGAAAAATAATCTCCTGTGATGAATCCGACCCCTTTAAATACAAATGGAATATACAGGCGGAAAACGTGCGGGATTTTGCCTTTGTCATAAGTGAAAACTATAAACTTATATCCCGAAAAACGGGGGACACGGTGGTTTATTCATATTATTACGGAGACGAAAAACGGGCACAAAAAGCGCTTGACGGTGCGGTAAATGCAATAGAATGCTTTTCGTCCCTTTTCGGAAAGTACCCCTATGAGACTTTTTCCGTTGCGCAAACGGATTTTTATATGGGTGGAATGGAATATCCCAATCTTGTTTTCATAAACGGTGAACTGTACTGCGAAGAAAAGGAAGAAACTTTGGAGGAAGTAACCGTGCACGAAACGGCACATCAGTGGTGGTACGGTATTGTGGGCAATGACGAAAAGAAAGAACCTTGGCTTGATGAGGGACTTACGCAGTATTCTGTGGCTCTTTATTTTGAAGAAAAGTACGGAGAAGAAAAGTACAGCGAATACATAAAAAACTGCAACGGCTACTGTGAACTTATTTTCGGTATAAATCAGCGGATAACGGGGGAGTGCGACAGGCGGATAGGACGGGCAAGCAATGAGTTTGAAAATATTCTTCTGTACGACGCTCTTGTTTACGATGCTTCCGCCGTTATGTTCGATGCCGTAAGGGGCACGGTCGGCAGAGAAAACCTTATTTCCGGTATGAAAAAGTATTTTGAGGATTGTGCATACACCGTTGCGAACGGCAAAAAGTTTTTTGAAGCGTTTTCGTTTGCCGCGGGAAAGAACGGTGAAAAACTTTTTCTGCCGTGGCTGAACGGCGAAGTTTATTGGTAATGCGTAGCATATGTAATAAGGAATGCAGAAAAGAGAGCGACGGCATCCGAATTTTTGTATTGACGCCGGCAAAACGTTCGCTTTTCTCTGATTAAAATGCGCAATCGGTCAAAAAATAATGTGTTAATGGCTGAAAAATGTTGAAAAAAAGAAAATTGAGCGTATTTTGCGCCGAGGGGTTGCGCAAATGCGCAAATTGTCTTATAATATGCGTATCAAATAATCGGAGGAAAGATATGAAAGACGTTGCGATAATCGGTGGCGGAGTTATCGGCTGTGCCGTTGCGTACAAACTTTCCGCTTACAACCTTGATACGGTCGTAATCGAAAAGGAAAACGATATTGCTATGGGAGCAACAAGAGCAAACAGCGGTATAATTCACGCAGGATTCGATCCTATGCCCGATACGTTGGAAGCAAGACTTAACGTGGAGGGATGCAGGCAGGCAAAGATTCTTGCCGAAAAATTGGACGTACGTTATAAAAATAACGGTTCAATGGTACTTGCATTTAATGCGAGCGAGGCTGAAACGGTAAAAAAACTTTATGATAGAGGCGTGAAAAACGGAGTTCCCGATTTGCAGATAATCGACGGAATAGAAGTACGCAAGCGTGAACTCAACGTAAGCGAAAATGTTGTTTGCGCACTTTATGCTCCAAGTGCAGGAGTTATAGACCCTTGGGATTATGCCATAGCCTTTGCTACGGTGGCGGCTCAAAACGGAGTTGAATTTAAATTCGGATTTAATGCGGATAAAATAGAAAAATGCGAAAACGGCTACAAGATATATTCCGGTGAAGAAGTAGTTGAAGCAAAGAGGGTAATCAATGCAGCAGGCGTGCACAGTGATGAAATTCACAATATGGTTGCAGAGCCTGAATTTAAAATAGTTCCCACAAAGGGACAGTATTATTTAATGGATAAGTGCGAGGGTGAAAAAGTTAATTGCACGCTGTTCCAGTGTCCGTCGGAGGCAGGTAAAGGCGTACTTGTTGCACCTACCGCTCACGGCAACCTTATTGTAGGTCCCGATGCTACCGTTTCCGACGAGCCCGATAGGGTAAATACCACGGGAACACAGTTGGATTTTGTTAAAACTTCGGCATTTAAAAGCGTTGCGGATATCAATTACCGCAATGCGATAAGAAACTTTGCGGGAATGAGAGCAAATACCGATCAGGGTGATTTCGTTATTAAGATTGCCCGAGAAGGATTTATTGATCTTGCAGGCATAAAATCTCCCGGTTTAAGTGCCGCACCTGCCATTGCAGACGAAGCAATAGAACTTTTAAAGACCGACGGTGCGGTTCTTAATGAGAAAGAGCACTTTGTAACAGAGAGAAAGCGCAGGGTATTTAAGGAACTTTCCGAAGAAGAAAAAGCGGAGATAATAAAAGAAGATCCCCGTTACGGCAGAGTAATATGCAGATGCGAAACGGTAACCGAGGGCGAGATAGTTGCGGCAATACATTCGCCTGTTCCTGCAAGAACGGTTGACGGCGTAAAACGCCGTTGCGGAGCAGGTATGGGACGCTGTCAGGGCGGATTTTGCGGACCGAAAGTAGTTGAGATACTTGCAAGAGAGTGGGGCGTTTCTCCTCTTGAAATAGAAAAGGACAAAACGGGTTCCACTATACTTCTCCGTAAAAGTAAGGAGGAAAATTAAATGTACGATATAGTTGTTATCGGCGGAGGTCCGGCAGGACTTGCGGCGGCATATGCCGCTTGGAATAAGGGTATCAGAAAGATACTTATAATCGAGCGAGACAAAGAAGCAGGCGGAATACTTAATCAGTGCGTGCATAACGGCTTCGGATTGCACTATTTTAAGGAAGAACTTACGGGTCCGGAATATGCGGGAAGATTTATTGAAATGCTTTCTTCCACAGAGACCGAAATAAAACTTGATACTATGGTGCTTGAAATCACAAAGGACAAAAGGGTAAAATGCGTAAGCGCACAGCACGGCTTTGAGGAGATACAGGCAAAGGCTATCGTTATCGCAACGGGATGCAGGGAGCGCACGAGAGGTGCTATCGCTATTCCCGGAGACCGTCCGGCAGGCGTATTTACGGCAGGTGCGGCGCAAAAGTATCTTAATACCGAGGGCTACTGCGTAGGCAAAAGAGTTGTGATTTTAGGCAGCGGTGATATCGGACTTATAATGGCACGCCGTATGACGTTGGAGGGCGCAAAAGTACTTGCCTGCGTGGAAGTTATGCCTTTCTCCGGCGGACTTACACGTAATATCGTACAGTGCTTGGAAGACTTTAATATTCCCCTGTATCTTTCACATACCATAACAGATATAATCGGAAAAGAGCGAGTTGAAAAAGTTATAGTTTCAAAAGTGGACGAAAACAGACGTCCCATCGCCGGCACGGAAATGGAATTTGATTGCGATACCGTTTTGCTTTCGGTAGGTCTTATTCCCGAAAACGAACTTACCCGTGCGGCGGGAATAGAAATGGACAGGCGCACCGGCGGAGCAACCGTCTTTGAAAATAACGAAACTTCCTCCGAGGGCATTTTTGCTTGCGGTAATGCGGTACACGTACATGACCTTGTGGATTATGTTACGGAAGAAAGTACCCGTGCAGGTGAAGCGGCGGCGGATTACGTTATGAAAGGCGAGTGCAACGGACGGCTTATCGACCTTGTAAACGGAAGCGGTGTTACCTATACGGTTCCTCAGCGCATACGTCTTACGGGCGAAAAGAAATACGGAGTGTTCTTCCGTGTAAACAGAGTGATGAAAAAAAGCAGGATCAAAGTTGTAAGCGACGGTACGGTTTTGGCATCTTTCAGCCGTGAGCATATGGCTCCGGGCGAAATGGAGAGAATAGATATTCCCGCTGTTTTGCTTGAAAAAGCCACAGGCAACGTAACCGTTGAAACGGAGGCGGAAGAATGAAAGACCTTGTATGTATAGTTTGCCCCAGAGGATGCAGACTGAAAGTCGATGAGAATAACGGATATGCCGTAACGGGTAACAGTTGCCCCCGAGGTGAGGCATACGGAAAACAGGAAGTTACTGCTCCGGTGCGTACCGTTACAAGTACCGTAAGGATCAGCGGAGGCATCCACGAGATGTGCCCCGTTAAAACCGACAGATCGGTACCGAAAGAGAAAATGTTCGATATTATGAGAGAAATAGCGAAAGTTGAACTCGTTTCTCCCGTAAAGTGCGGACAGGTGGTTATCCAAAACGTTTGCGGAACGGAAGCAAACGTGGTTACAACTAAAAAGATGTAACGGAAAAGCGCATTTCAAGTTTTTTGAAGTGCGCTTTGTCTTTCGGGAAAAGTTGTGCATATACTGATATGGGAAAGAAATTTCCCAATTTTTTTCGGAGGAACTGTTATGAATAATTATTGTAATTCGTCAGATATCGGCAATCCGAAATGCGGTTGCGGTTCTTTGGGCGGTTGCAGGCAGTGTATTCAGCCGACACCGCCTACGCCTATGCCTGTGCCTCCTATGCCTCCCGTAATCGGCATCACTGTGGGTAATACCGTAACCGGTGCACCGGGGACGGGAGCATCAGTGGTAAACAGAGGCACGCCCCAAAACGTAATACTGGATTTTGTAATTCCCCAAGGTGTTGCAGGTCCTGCCGGACAGAGTGCAATACAGGCATACGGCGGAGTGTATTCGGTAGGTGCCGGAACGCTTGCGCTTACTGCCGATACACCTACGGCAGTGCCGTTAAATTCGGTAATGAGCCAAATGGGAACTACGTCTTCTGGCGGAAATATTACGGTTGAAAACGGCGGAGTTTATGCAATCGAATACAAAATTCGGGCAATGTCGGCAAATACTTCTTTGCTGACGGCGGAAATGACCGTAAACGGCGTTGCGGTCACAGGCGGAACATCGGTTATGAATGCAACCGAGGGCACACAGGCGGATTTGGGCGTAAGACTGATAACGGCACTTAATGCAAACAGCACCGTTGCGCTTAGGATTACTTCTTCCGACGTAAATACCCTTACGTTGGCTGACGGTACAAATGCGTATCTTACCGTTGAAAAAATAGGCTGAATAAGATAAACACCGCGGCACTCTTCAATTCGGGGAGTGCCGAAAGTTTGTTCTGTTTTTGTTTGACAAAGGAAAAATTATCGGTTATTATTTTAATATAACAAATAAACAAAGGAGGGATTTCGGTGCAAAAACTTGTTGATTTTTTTAAAAAGAACGGCAAAATTTTACTTGCTTTGTGTTTAACTTCGGCACTAATAACCGCTTTCTTTGTTTTTAGGGGCGGACCAGACACTGAAACGGTTGGAAATACGCCAAATATTACGGCGGAGCCTACGGTTGAAATTACAGCGGAACCTACTCCCGAACCAACCGAGAACCCGATAAAATTCAATATAATAACCGAACTTCCCGCAGCGGAAGTTATAATTGACAAACTTGAAATAGAAAAGAACAAAAAGGATATCGTAAAACTGAATTACGAACAGGCAAAGGAGTATTTCGGAACGGAATTACATCCTGCGCTTCCCGAAAGACTTGTTCCTTGGGACGATTGCAACGAGTTTGAAATATATAAAAGCAACAGGGGAACGGGTGAAGTTTACAGCGACGTTTTCATAATGAACTATTCCGATACGACTATGGAATGCCACGTGAATATCGAGGGCGCAAAGGACAGATATCATATTAAAGATATTGAGGATTGGTATGACGGGACGTTTGAACTCTCTCTTATATCGGACGAACAGGTCTATTTGGCGCATAATATACAAACCGATTACTATTTTGCGGAATTTGTGCATAAGGGTGTCGGATTTCGTATGATTATGGCAGGTTTAAGCAAAAACGAAGCAATTACGGCAGTGAAATCTCTTTTACAGTAAAAGGTCTTGCCCCAAAAAAGGGGAAAGACCTTTTTTACTATATTAATTTGCACTGAATGGGAATACGGTTTTCAAAAAAGTATATATTTTCAAAACCTATATTCTTCAAAACTTCCTTTGCCCTTGTAAAGCCGTGGGAAGCGTTTTGGGAAATATGCGCATCCGATCCCAGTGTAATAAGGTACCCGCCGAGTTCAAAATACCGCATTAAAATATTTTTATTTGGCATAAGTTCGTTGTAGGGCGAATCAAGGCAGGAAGTATTTACTTCAAGCGCAATACCTTTGCGGATGATTTCTTTGAGTATGGCATCCGTCTTTTTGCTGAACTTATTTAAGTCAACTTCTTTGCCGTATTTTCCGCAAATATACCTCAAAGGACAGGTTAGGTGGGTGAGAATATCAAAGTTGCAGTTTTGCGCTATTCTCAACACACAGTCAAAATAAGTGTTCAGGAAATCTTCGATTTCTTTTTCCCCGTAGGAAGAAAAGTCCGTTCGGGAATAGTATTCGATAGGCGGTACGTCATCCGAGGCGTGTACCGAGCCGAGAATAACGTCGTAGTCTTTTTTCGATGAAGTTTCCCGTTCGTCGTTTATGTTTAAATTTCCGTCGGCAAGTTCTATTCCTCGTAAAGTTCCCAATTCTTTTGCTTTTGCAATGGAAAGCAGTATCGGCTCAAAATCGGAAGTGCAAACGTCATAATGGTCGGTCATAGCATAATTTGCGGTGTTCCGTTCCTTTTGGCAACGGTACATCTCTTCTGGAGAAGCGTTGCTGTCGTGGGAAAATAGGCAATGAGTGTGCATATCGTAAGTTTTGCCTGCGTTCATTTCCTTTTTTATACTTCCCGAAGTTTCGATAATATCTGCGCCCCAATTTACAGCACGGTTAAATTCTTCACGACTGTCGATTATCCATAAACCGAGACGGGCATATTTTTTTGCTTCCTGTACGAGAAAATCATCGGCAAAGGTGCATTTAGACCAAAAAGTGCGCTCGCACTTTACGGGAAGCCATATGAATAGTCTTTCTTTCGGCACAAGAGATGAAAGTTCCTTTAAAATTGCGCCGTCTGTTTTTCCGTCATAATGAACGGTAATATCGGGAAGGTATTTAAGAGTTTTCTTTACAGATTCTATGTCGAAGCAGGTGACGGAAAGGCATTTTTCGTGACCTTTTGCCGTGTTTATAAAGTCCTCAAAAACTTTTTCGGGAAAGGAATGTACAACGTTGTCTGTTTTCAGTATAATTCCGTTATCTTCGGCAAGTGTGATGATTTCGCTGAAAAGGGGAACTTTTTCGCCGGTGAATTTCGCAGAAAACTTTGCTCCCACGTCGTATTGCAGAACTTCCTTATAGGTCAGTTCGCTTATTTGAACGTTTTTGACTTCTTTGCCGTCTTTTATTGCGGTGCGGTCAAGTGTATAATCGTGCAATAGTACGATTTTGCCGTCCTTTGTATATTTTAAATCGATTTCGACAAAATCGTATCCCTGCTTTATTGCGTAGGTAATTGACGAAAACGTATTTTCGGGCGCTTCGTTTTCTGCGCCCCTGTGTGCTTCGTATAACATTTTTAAAATCTCCGTTGACGTATATTAACGTAATATAGTATAATAAAAACGCTCAAAATGTCAACTTGCGCCACGTAAAATGAAAAAACGATCAGAAAGTTGAGTGTTTTAACTATGAATAAAGAACGGGAAGAGTATATACTCAAAAAAATTCTTGCGGAAAAGAAAGTTTCGGTAAAAGAACTTGCAAGGGAAATGTATGCAAGTGAACCGTCGGTAAGGCGAGACCTTGCAAGCCTTGAAAAACAGGGACTGTTAAGGCGTGTTCACGGCGGTGCGATAATCGAAGAAGACAGTTTTTCGCATATACGCATACCGTTTATTTTGCGTGAATCGGAGCAGAGTGACGAAAAAGCACTGTGCGCAAAAAAGGCTGCCCAATTAGTTGAAGACGGCGACGTGATATTTCTCGATTCTTCGTCAAGCGCATATAATATAGTACCGTTTTTGGTGGCTAAAAACAGGATAACGGTTATAACCAACGGTGTAAAAGTGATAGAAAAAGCAGGGGAATACAATATAAAAACTATCGGAACGGGCGGAGATTATATGGCGGTAAGCTGTGCATTTGTGGGTGACAGAGCAAATAAATGCATAAACGAATATAACGCCGATAAAGTATTTTTTTCCACAAGGGGAATTACTCTTGACGGCAGAGCCACGGATTTTTCCACCGAAGAAGATGAAGTAAGGCAGAGTATGATCAAACGCTCAAAAAAGGTGTACTACATATGTACCGGGGATAAGGCAGGCAAGGAATTTTTTCACAACGTATGCACGGTGGAAGAAATCGACGGAATAATTTCGGCAAAGAAACTCGGCGGAGTATTGGAGGAGAAGCAAATATGAAAAAATGCTATATTGTTTGCGCAGGTGAAGACTGCGGAATAGATTTTAAAAGAGAAAAAGAAGATATTGTTATTGCGGCGGATGCGGGGCTTAAATATTTGATACAATACGGCATTAAACCGGATATAACGGTAGGTGACTTCGATACGCTTAAATATGTACCCGAGGGCGAAAACGTGGTAAAACTCAATCCGGAAAAGGATGAAACCGATGCATTTGCGGCAATTCGTTTGGGTATGGAAATGGGATACCGTGATTTTTATTTCTACTGCGCTACGGGAGGCAAAACGGAACATACTTTTGCCAATATTCAGTTGCTTAAATATCTTGCGGAAAATAAAATGCAAGGCTTTTTGTTCGACAGGGACAGCGTACTGACGGCGATAAAGGACGGGGAGTATACTTTTGACGAAAATGCATCGGGCAAAGTTTCGGTATTTTCCCTCAGTGAAAAAACAGAGGGAGTGTATTTGGAAAACCTGAAATATCCCCTTGAAAATTATGAACTGACTTCATCTTTTCCCTTGGGGATAAGCAACGAATTTATAGGCAAAAAAGGCAAAATAAAGGGCAAAAAAGGTGTACTTTTGCTCGTTTTACCGAGAAAAACTTCTATGTATTAAAAATTTTTCAAAATAATTGTGCCGTTTTTATAATTTTTTCTTGACATTTTCTGTGAAATATGATATTTTAACTGCTAGCTACTGAAAAAACGGTAAATTATTATATTTAAAGGAGAGTGAAAGAAGTGAAAGAGAAACTCGGTAAAAAAGAACTCACACTCATTGCGAGTATGCTGTTCGGTATGTTCTTCGGAGCGGGCAATCTGATTTTTCCCATATATATGGGTCAGATCGCAGGGAATAGGATGTGGCTTGCCGTCGTCGGATTCTTAATTACGGGTGTAGGCTTGCCTCTGTTAGGTATAGCGGCAATGGGCATAAGTCGCAGTAACGGCTTAGGCGAACTTTCAGGTAAAGTAGGTAAAGCGTACAGCGTCTTTTTCACCTGTGCACTCTACCTTACCATAGGTCCTTTCTTTGCAATACCCCGTTGCGCAACCGTTTCCTTTACCGTAGGCGTTGAACCGATGCTTGCAAGCGGTTCCAACACGCAGGCAGTACTTTTGATGTTTTCTGTACTGTTCTTTACCGCAGTATTGGCATTTTCTCTTTTTCCGGGGAAAATTCTTACATGGGTAGGCAAGATACTTACTCCTGCGTTCCTTGTGTGCTTGGGAATAATCGTTGTGGCGGCTATTGTAAACCCAATGGACAGTATAGGCGATATTCAGCCCAATGGTGATTATGTTGAAAAGGCGTTTTCAACAGGATTTTTGGAGGGCTACAATACAATGGATGCCCTTGCGTGCCTTGCGTTCGGTATAGTTGTTATAAACGTTATACGTGATCTCGGCGTAACCGAACCAAAAGCCGTAGCGATAAATACCGTTAAAGCAGGTGCGTTCAGTTGCATTATAATGGCGGTAATATACATTGCCGTTACGCTTGTAGGTGCACAGAGCGGAAATGTTATCGGTTACTGTGCTAACGGAGGAGAGATTTTTGCCCGTGTGGCAGATCATTACTTCGGCAAAGCAGGGGAAATAATACTTGCGGTTATGGTTACCCTTGCCTGTCTTAAAACGGCAATAGGTCTTGTAACAAGTTGTTCCGAAACTTTTGCAGATATGTTCCCCAAACTTTCTTATAAAAAATGGGCGGTAATATTCAGTGTTTGCTCATTCCTTTTTGCAAACTTGGGTTTAAATGCCATATTGGATTATTCTTTGCCCGTACTTATGTTCCTTTATCCTCTTGCGATAACGCTTATTCTTTTGGGACTGTTCGGCAATCTGTTCTCCCATAATAAGTACGTATACCGCTTTGTTACGGGATTTACTCTTGTGGGCGCAACCTTTGACCTTATAAGAACGTTGCCCGAGGGTTTAAAAGCATTTTTGCATATCGACCCGTTTATTGATACGGTGGGTAAAGTACTTCCTCTTTCGGAATACGGATTTGCTTGGCTTTGCCCTGCGTTGCTCGGCTTGTGTATAGGCATTGCGGTTATGCTCATAACAAATAAAAAAGCAAAAGTCACGGAAATATAAAAAATTAAGCACCTTGTGTTCTTCGCAAGGTGCATTTTTTTATTGATATAAAGCGGATTTTATGGTACAATACCCGATATAAAGTTTAGGACGGTTACACAATGGTTTTCGGTAATATTAAAGGTATAAAAGAACACGTAAAAAAGAGATTGGAAGATATTGAAAACTTCGAAAAGGACAGAGCACTTTTTCTCGACCCTCAACTTGCAAGAGAGCTCGGCGAGATAACCGGACTTTTAAACAGGGAAGTGTGTGTGTATATTTCTCGCAGCGGAGATATACTCTACGTAAGTTTGGGCGAAAACGATAGGGCAGATTTGGCAGATATAAGCCTCAGGCGTTCCGACAGCAGGCTTTCGGGCATAAGATGCATCCATACTCATCCCGGCGGAAACGGGCATCTTTCAAAGGTGGATATAGAGAGCCTTAAAAAAATGCGTTTTGACTCAATGTGCGCAGTCGGTGTCCGTGACGGCAAAACGACTAACGTTTCAATGGCGGTACTTTCCGACGGTGACGACGGTTTTAAGTATTTTTCCGCTCAAAGCGCCGATAAAATTCCGCAGGATGCGTGGATGACGGAGATTTACGATGCAGACAGGATAATCAAGCACGAAACTTTCTCTTCGGAAGAAAAGCAAAAGGAACGTGTAATGCTTATCGGCAACGATAAGGAATCCGTTGAAGAGCTGGAAAGGCTAACCGACACCGCCGGCGGAGAGACCGTATACAAAGCCATACAAAAGAGCGCCAAGGGCATTATCGGAAGCGGTAAGGTAAGTGAACTTTCCCTTAAAGTGCAGTCGGAAAATATCGACATTGCCGTATACGACGATGAACTTACCGCAACCGAGCAGAGAATGCTCGAAGAGGGCTTGGGAATACCCGTTTTAGACAGGACGGCTTTAATACTTGATATATTCGCAATGCGTGCCGCCACAAAAGAGGGTAAAATGCAGGTGGAACTTGCACAGCTTAAATACCGTCTTTCTCGGCTTAAAGGTGAGGGAATTGCACTTTCACGTCAGGGAGGAGGTATCGGCACGAGAGGCCCCGGCGAAGAAAAACTCGAAACCGACCGCAGGCATATAAACAGGCGTATTTACGAACTTAAAGACCAACTTGCAAATCTTTCGGTGCGCAGGGGACTTATGCGCAAACAGCGCAAAAAACAGGAATTGCCTCAAATTGCTCTTGTCGGATATACAAATGCAGGCAAAAGTACGTTGCTTAAAGCACTGTCGGGCAGTGAAGTTTTCTGTGAAGACAAACTTTTTGCAACGCTTGATCCGCTCACACGGCGGTGTGAACTTGAAAAGAGTCTTTCGGTTTGCATTACAGATACCGTAGGCTTTATAAAAAAACTTCCTCATCAGTTGGTGGAAGCATTCCGTTCAACGCTTGAAGAAGCAGTCTTTGCCGATATTTTGGTACACGTATGCGATGCTTCAAGCGAGGAAGTATATTCCCAAATACAGGCTGTAAACGAAGTGCTTGTACAGATCGGAGCGGCGGATATCCCCACCGTCACGGTGCTTAATAAGGCGGACAAAGTACAGGGCGAAATGCCCAATATAAAGGGCGCAATATGCGTTTCGGCGGCAACGGGCGAAAACCTTGACGGATTAAAGAACGAACTTATCCGCATTATCAAATCGATGAATGCGGAAGTAACGCTTACCGTTCCCTATGCAAGGGGCGATGTGCTTTCGTATATATATTCGAAGTGTAAAGTGATAGAGCAGGAACATACCGAAACGGGAACGAACATCACTTTTTCCGCACCGCCGGAAGAAGTAAACAGAATTAAATCAAAACTCGGGTGAATTTTTGCTTTTCAGTGCAAGATATTTTTCCCTTGTGGCAATTCCGCCTCTGATATGGCGCTCGTCTTTGTGCATTTCAAGGATATCTTTCACTGCCGAGTGCAGTTGAGGATTGATACGTTCAAGCCGACAGGTAATGTCTTTGTGTACGGTGCTTTTGCTGTAACCGAATTTTTTTGCGGCACCGCGTACTGTGTCCCGAGTATCCACGATATATCGGGCAATTTCCTGTGCCCGTTCCTCAATTGAAAAGTCAAACATCGCTATCTCTCCTTTGCTTAAAAAAATATTCGTTTGAGAGATGCAATAGAACCCGAAAGGAATAAAAATGATACTTATTATTGCCGAAAAACCGAGCCTTGCACGGAATATCGCCGCAGGAATAGGCAAGACCGTGCGCCGAGACGGATATATTGAGGGTGACGGTTATATTATAACGTGGGCATTCGGTCATTTGTTTTCGCTGTGTGATATCGAGGATTATTCGCCGACGGAAAGCGGACGGTGGACAATGGAAAATCTGCCGTGTTTTCCCGAAGAATTTAGATTTGCACTTAGGAAAAATGCCGATAAAAAGCCTGACGAGGGCGTAAAAAAGCAGTTTGAAATAATAAAAAGCCTGTGCAACAGGCAAGACGTGGATAAAATAGTAAACGCAGGAGATGCCGATAGGGAGGGCGAGATAATCGTCCGTCTTTGTATAAAAAATTCGGGAGCGGAAAAGGAAGAACTTCGACTTTGGCTTCCCGACCAAACGGAGCAAACGGTAAAAAAGGCTCTTGCGGAAATGAAAAGCGAGAGTGAATACGATTCTCTTGCATCCGAGGGCTTTGCAAGAACTTATATCGATTGGCTCTACGGCGTCAATCTTACGAGGTTTGCAACTCTCAAAACGGGTATTCTTTTAAGAGTGGGGAGAGTGATCATTCCCGTAGTTAAGGCCATATACGACAGGGATATGCAGATTAAAAATTTCGTGCCGGATATATACTATTCCATAAAAAGCGCAGAGGAGACCGATGGGCAGGTTATCGAACTTATAAGCAAGGCGAAATTCGATAAAAACGAAAAAAATAAGGCGGAAACGCTTTGCGGGGAGTACAATAACTGTAAGGCTGTTGTAAAAAGCATAAAAAGGAAAAAAGAGACGGTTAAGGCAGGCAAACTGTATTCTCTTTCAAAATTGCAAAACTATTTGGGCAAAAAACATAAAATGCCTATGGAGCAAAGTTTGGCAATAGTGCAAAAACTCTATGAGAGCGGTTATCTTACTTATCCGAGGACAAACTCCGAATATCTTGCCGTTGCCGAAAAGGATAAGATAAAGCAAATTATCTTAAACGTAAAAAATATCGGCTATAACGTGACGTTTAAGGACGGGAAGAACATATTTGACGATTCCAAAATCGAATCTCACTCGGCGATTACGCCTACATATAAGATACCGAAAAAAGAAAATCTTTCGCCCGACGAACTGCTTGTATACACTGCCGTTATGCGCAGGTTTGCGGCGGTTTTTTGTGCGGAGGACTGTATTGCCGACAAAACGGAAATAACCGTTGCGGTAGGTGAAAGGGAAGAATTTGTGCTTAAAGGCACGGTTATAGTGGAGCAGGGCTGGACAAAGTACGACGATTACAACCAAAAGGACAAACTTTTGCCTAACCTTACAAAGGGTCAGGAAATAAAAATTGATTTTCACCCCTACGAAAAGGAGACCACACCGCCTAAGCACTATACAATAGAAACGCTGAACAACTATCTTAAAAATCCGTTCAGAGACGAGAAAAAAGCAGATGACGGCAACGATGATGAGGATTACAAGGCGATATTTCAAGGCTTGGAACTGGGAACGGAAGCCACACGTACGGGAATTATAGATAATGCACGCAAAAGTGAATATATCGAACTGAAAAAAGACGTTTACCGTATTTTGCCCAAAGGCGAGTATTTAATAGAATCCTTGGAGCAAATGGGTATTTCAATGGATAAGTACAAAACTTCGCAAATGGGTATAATGCTTAAAAGTATTTACAGAGGCGAAGCCACAGTGGAAGACGGTGTGCGTGCCGCCCGAAAGGAGATTGCGGAGGTTTTCGAATTTAAGGAAGAACCTGCCGAAACGGAAACTTATAACGGCTTTTATATGGAAAAAGTAGGCATATGCCCTCTGTGCGGAAAAGACGTTGTAAAGGGCAGATACGGTTACGGATGTACAGGATATAGGGACGGTTGCAAGTTTAAAGTCAGCGGAGTTATTTGCAAACGTGTTATTTCAATCAAAAACGTCAAAATGTTGCTTGAAACGGGTAGAACTTCAAAAATACAGGGTTTTGTTTCAAAAAACGGCAAGAATTTCGATGCGTATCTTAAATTGAACGGCGATAAAACGGAATTTGATTTCAGTAGGTAAAAAAAGTAAATAAATCGGTTTTTTTATCATATATTCTGTTAGCGGAGGTAGAATATATGTGTTGGCTGATTTCTTTTATAACTTCATTACGCTTTTTTATAGGGCATATAAGTTCAAAAAGTACTTTTCCCAAACCCCTTTCCAGAGCGGAAGAAAAAGAATGTATAGAAAAAATGCTTTCGGGGGATAAAAGTGCAGGAGATAAACTTATCGAGCACAATATGCGTCTTGTTGCCCATATAGCAAAAAAGTACACGTCGCCTCGGTGCGATGCGGACGATCTTATTTCCATAGGTTCTATCGGACTTATAAAGGCGGTAAATTCGTTCAGCGGTGAAAAAAGCAGCCGTTTGGCAACGTATGCATCACGGTGCATTGAAAATGAAATACTTATGTACTTGCGCACAACAAAAAAACAGCGCAGTGAGATATCACTTTCGGAGCCTGTGGGAACGGATAAAGAGGGGAATGAAATCGCACTTATCGATATACTTAAAAGCGACGGCAATGAAGTTGCGGAGGATGCGGAAAAAAGAATACGTATAGGTGATATTATCAAAAAGATGTCACAGGTGCTTGACAGGCGTGAACAAAAGGTGCTTGTGCTCCGTTTCGGATTAGGCGGAAGAGAACCGCTTACCCAAAGGCAAACGGCGGAAATTTTAGGTATTTCAAGGTCATATGTGAGCCGAATAGAAAATAATGCACTTGAAAAATTGAGAAATTGACAATGTGTTGTATTTTTCACTTTATGCCCCTACTTATTTCAACAAAATAGGTTAAAATACAAGCGTAAAAAATTTTTCAGGTGATTGTATGAGAGATAAAATTATCCGATTTATGTACGGGCGTTACGGCGTTGACGAATTAGGCAAAAATATGCTTGCATTTGCGGTCGTACTTTCGGTATTGGGGATGATACTTAATCTTTTCTCATTGCATTACGTTCCTTTTCTCTGTTCTTTCGGAAGTATTGTGATAATATGTCTGATCATTTACAGGGCGCTTTCCAAAAATATCAACAGGCGAGTGCTTGAAAATCACAAATTCTTGGCAAAAACCGAGAAGATGCGAGGGAAGATCAAGTTTGAGCGTAAGCGCTTTGCGGAAAGAAAAACCCACAGATACGTAAAATGCCCACATTGCAATAATTATTCCCGAGTGCCCAAAGGCAAAGGCAAGATCAAAATTACGTGTAGGGTATGTAAAAAACAGTTTGATAAAAAAGTGTAAAAACAGACCCGCTTAAACAAGCGGGTATTGCTTTAATATGAGGCAAATATGGACGAACAAACCGTAAAATTATATGAATTTATAAATATCCTCCTTGATGTGGGAGAAAAACTTCTGCTCAGCGGAGGTGAAGTAAGCAGGGTAGAGGGTACGCTTTTGAAAATGACCGATGCTTACGGTGCGGAAAAGCGGAGTGTATTTGTTATAACCTCAAACATAGTTATCAGTATCAGGATGCCGGGCGACGTTTACGCCACGGATACAAGGAGAATTCTTAAAAACGCAAGTATAGATTTTTCCTGTCTTGAAAAGATAAACGCATTAAGCAGGAATTACTGTAAAAATCCCGTTTCAAACGAAGAATTACGCAAACAGATCGACGGATGCGAGATAAAAGTAAATAATACCGCATTCGTTCTCGGAAGTGTGCTTGCCGCAGGAGCGTTTTCGGTGTTCTTCGGCGGAACGGTTCTTGACGGCATTGTTGCCTCGGTTCTTGCAGTGCTTATTTGTCTGTTTAAAACAAAGGTCTTTCCGTTTTTAAAGTATAATCTGCAATTTAATTTCGCAGTTTCTTTTGTAACGGGAATGCTTGCTTTGACGGCGGCACGCTTTTTACCATACGTCAGTGCAGATAAAGTTATAATCGGCGATATAATGTTGCTTATCCCAGGTCTTGCGATGACCAATGCGGTAAAAGATATTTTGGTGGGCGACACTATTTCGGGCGTTATGCGCTTTGTGGAAAGCCTTATGTGGGCGTTGGGGCTTGCAATCGGCATTATGCTGTCCATATACGTTTGGGGGCTGTTTTAATGATATACATAAGTTTTATTACCGCATTTTTAGGTGCGGCAGGGTTTGCACTCTTTTGCGGACTTCGTCCGAAGTTTGTTCCCGTTGCGGCACTTGGCGGTGTTTTATGTTGGAGCGTTTATTCTCTTTTTGAATATTTTAATTCAGGCATCTTTTTCGCAAGTTTTACGGCATCGGTTTGCTGTGCGCTGTACGGAGAAATATGTGCAAGGCTGTTAAAGGCACCTGCGGTCATATTCTTTACGCCGTCGATAATTATACTGATACCGGGGCGCACGCTTTACTATACGGTTTCCTATATAGTTGAAAACAATTTCTCCATGGCGGCGGAATACGGTTGGCAGACCGCACAGTGCGCCATAGCCATTGCTGCGGGTATCGGCGTGATACTTTCACTGTTTTCGGCTGTGGAAAGAATAAAAAAGCGCACTTTAACCTAAATTTAACAATAATCGTTTTTACAAAAAGCAAAATTTAATGTATAATAGACTTATGAAAAAAGTTATAAGAGGTATTTATGAATAAAATTTTGGATGTAAACACAAAAAAAGGTTTTATTTGCGATATGGACGGTGTTATCTATCATGGTAATAAGATACTGCCCGGCGTACGTGAATTTGTTGAATGGCTTAAAACCGAAAATAAACACTTTTTGTTTTTGACCAACAGTTCGGAGCGTTCTCCCAAGGAGTTGCAACAAAAACTTGCGAGAATGGGTCTTGATGTTGGGGAAGAACATTTTTATACAAGTGCTCTTGCCACTGCTGATTTCCTTGCTCATCAAAAACCCAACTGTTCCGCATTTGTAATCGGTGAACCCGGACTTATCAATGCCCTTTACGAAAAAGGAATTTCAATGAACGACGTTAACCCCGATTATGTTGTTGTCGGTGAAACACGTAATTATAATTACGAAAGCATTCTTCGTGCGGTAAAACTCATTAACGGCGGAGCAAAACTTATAGGTACAAACCCCGATATGACAGGCCCATCGGAGCAGGGAATCATACCTGCCTGCAAGGCACTTGTTGCGCCTATCGAACTTGCTACGGGCGCAGTTGCTTACTATTTGGGCAAACCCAATCCATTAATGATGCGCACCGGAATTAAACTTCTCGGCGTTTCCACGGAAGATACCGTTATCGTAGGCGACAGAATGGACACCGATATAATCGCAGGCGTGGAATCGGGAATAGAAACGGTTCTTGTGCTTTCGGGCGTTACCGATTTTAACGTTATGAAAAAATTCCCTTACCGTCCTTCCTACATATACAGCGGCGTAGGCGATATTATAACGGGTAAAATAGCCGAAGAAAAATAAACGATTACTTTGAATTTAAAAAGCAAAACAGAATTATATATAACAGGTGATCTGCAACGACAGTTGCGTATTGCCTGTTTTTTTGTTTGCGATATAAGTTATATTTAGAGAAATACAGAATAAACTGTTTTCACAGATTGTGTTGACGGAATTCGGAATATACATTTAAAAACGGAAAATTTCGGCGGTGGGCACCAAATCAAAGGATATATTTATTCCGTAATTTAAACAATCACCGAACACTGACGGTAAAAAAACGGTGCATTTTGATTTGCACCGTTTTTAATAGATTGGCATTTGCCGTGATCTTACGCAAAAGTTGAGTTTTCTTGCCCGTTTTAATTTAAAATCAGTTGTCTTGCGAACTGTTCTTTTTCCTTTTTTTACGACGGGATAAAAAGATTACAAGGAATACTATTCCCGCAGGGATGCACAGGAGCAACAGATAGGGGATAGACGTTATCAGGAACACGAAAGCATCTGCGAGGAAATCACCGACGGAGGCAAAATTCTCGGTAAGTTTTGCGCCGATTTGCGACCAAATACTGTTGGATTCACTGCTTACGGTGATACGTGAAACTTCATTAACGGTAATATTAACTGTAACGTATTCAACCAAATTGTCGTAAGTTTTAAGTTGGGATTTATATGAATCCAAACGGTATATAACGTCGGTCAACTGTGTGCGTATTGAAAGCAGTTCGCTTGTTGAAGTCGCTTTTTTCAGCATAGCTTCAAGGGACTCCTTTTCCGCTTCCAATGCGGAAATACGGCTTTCTGTATCAACGTATTTTAAAGTTATATCGTCAGTGGAAATTTGCTTACTTGTAACGTTGGATGCGTTTTCGATAAATTCGTAAAAAGAATCGGTACTGCTTACGGGAATGCGAACTTTGAAAGTGGCATATCTGTTGCTTGATGAGTTATATTCACGTCCCGATACGGTTGAGTTTTCAACATATCCGCCGTTTTGCTCGGTCACTTCTCGGATCTTCTCCACGAGAGTATCAAACTCTTTTGTTTGCGCCCTGTACGTTACTGTTTTGATGATTTTGCGGTCGCTGACGGAAACTTCACTTGAAGCAGCGTCTTCGGTTGAATCGGCACTGTAATTGTATGTGTCACCCGAGACGGAGGGTGCGGATGATTTATTGCCGTTTGCGCAACCGGTAAACACCAAAACCGTAAGGAGGATAATGGCAAGAAGTATTTTTTTCTTCATTATAAACACATCCTTTCTTTTGTATATAATAACATCAACAATATGAAAAGTCAATTTTTTTTTTGATGTTGTTGACAGAACGCTCATTTTGTTGTATTATATCGTAAATAAAATTATTACGGAGGATATTATGAAAAACTGTATTAACTGTAATTCCGTTTTGGAAGACAACGAAGTATTTTGCCACAACTGCGGTGCAAAAGCGGAAAATGCAAATCAGGCACAGAACAACGCACAGCAGAACACTCAAAACAATGCACAGGGCAATTGGAACGCAAACCCCAACGGTCAGTGGAATCAAAATTATCAGCCTAACTACACATACCAAAATCCTTACGACCATACGGCTGAATTTGATGCAAAGGACGTTTCCGAAAACAAAGTTTACTGTATGCTTGCATATCTTGCAAGTGTTGTAGGCATTATAATTGCACTGCTTGCAGGTAAAAATTCCAAATATGTTTCTTTTCACATCCGTCAGGCAATAAAGCTTTCGGTTGTACAGATTCTTCTGGGAATTTGCGCCGCTGTATTTATGTGGACATTTATCGTTCCCATTGCTGCGTGCGTATGTATGGTAATCGTGTTTGTTTTGCAGATTATCGCATTCTTCCAAATTTGCGCAGGCAAAGCAATTGAACCCGCTATTATTCGCAGTTTGGGATTTTTAAAGTAAAATAATTCCGAAAAGATAAAAGTAAAATTTGTAAAGTGATAAAATGACGGCAGACATAAAAAGTGTTTGCCGTCATTTTTTATTGTGTTGCTCTTTTTATTTCTATGTGCAGTCTCATATGTTTGCTGTTTTAAGAAAAGATAAGTTTACAACGGCAAAGAAAATGCTATGCAATACCGAACTGTATATAAAAGAAAAAGCCTTGCCTGAGGAAAATCCCAAGGACAAGGCTATCTTTGTATTTTTATATCATTAGGTTTTTTTGATCTGTTTGGAAACGGATTTTCGAAAACATATGTGAATAACAGGCGACTTACAGGTTTAGAACTTTAACTCCGCATATCTCATCACCCATAACCGCAAGGGAATAGGGTTTTCCTGCGGAAAGGCGCTGTTCGATAAAGATGTTTTCGCTTTGGAAAACGTCGATTTCGCCGTTTAAGTGGAGTGCAAGTATTTCAACGGGTTCTTTTACGTAAACCGCACCCACCGCTTTTGAACCGTTCGAGCCGTTTTTGCGCCATTCAAAGGTTTTAGAGCCTTTTCTTGCCCTGATTGAGGGTTCGTAGTCAAGTGCCAAAGTGCGTTTGGCATAGCCTTTTTCACTGAAAACGATTATTTCGCCCTCGTCGTTTATCTGTGAGGCAAATACGGCACGGTCGTCATCATCAAGGGAAATACCCTTTACGCCTGCGGTAACTCTTCCCGTTACGGAAACGTCGGAAATATCCGCATTAAGGCTCATTGCATGTTCGGTAATATAAAGTACTGTGCTGTTTTCACTGCGCAACTGCACGTTCAGCACACGGTCGCCGTCCTTTAAACTTATTGCATAGAATTTGCTCTTTTTGATACCGTATTCGCTTAAAGACGAAATTTTAAGCATACCTTTTTCGGTCATAAATACAAGTTCGCCCTCGGGCAAAGCGGTTTTGTAGCAAATTCCGAAGAGAATGTGTTCTCCGTCGTCAAATCCCGAACAAATACGGGCAGGGGGACATCCTTTGTCACGCCACTTGCATTCGGGAATATCTTCGGCTTTCACGTTGTAGCAGTTGCCCAAATCGGTGAAGAAAAGCACGTTCATATCCGTCTGTGCGGAAAGTGTAAAGGAAATTATGCTTCCCGTATCTTTCGGCGCTTCTTTTGCGGAAAGATTGTAGTTCTTAACGGGAACACGTTTTATAAACCCGTCACTGTCGGCGGATATTACAACGTCCTCCACGGCTTTGAAACTGTCACGGGTGATTTCTTCTTCCTTGTGACCGTAGATTATTTCCGTTCTGCGCTTGTCCCTGTATTTGCGTTTAATATCAAGCAAACTCTTTTTGATAACCGCATTGAGCTTGGCTTTGCTTTGAAGTATTCCGTTAAGTTCGTCGATAAGTTCCCGTACGGAGGCGAGTTCTTTTGCAAGAGTTTCGATTTCAAGCCCCGTAAGCCTTTGCAGGCGCATTTCGAGAATTGCCGTTGCCTGACGTTCGGTAAGTTCAAAGTTTTCACGGAGTTTTTCTTTTGCCGTGCGCACGTTGGGAGAAGAACGGATTATTTTAATAACTTTGTCGATATTTTCGATTGCAATCATCAGTCCCGACAGAATTTCTTCCCTCTGCCGAGCGGATTCAAGGTCGTGACGGACACGCTTGCGTTCAACTTCTTTTTGATATTCGATATAATATCTTGTCATTTCAAGCAAGCCCATCTGTTTGGGTTTACCGTCGGCAATGGCAACCATATTTACACCGAAAGTCTTTTGCATATTGCTGTACTTGTAAAGATAAGGCAAAATTTTGTCAACGTCGCCGTCTTTGCGCACTTCTATTACCGCACGCAATCCCTCACGGTCGGATTCGTCCCTTATATCGCTTATCTGTGCAAGAGGACCTTTTTTCTCGTTGACCATTTTCATTATTTCCACAAGCATAGATGCTTTGTTCACCTGATAGGGAACTTCGTGTATAACAATGAGTTTTTTTCCGTTGGAACCGTTTTCGACGGAAACTTTCGCACGCATAATAAGTTTTCCGCTACCGTGTTCGTAAGCATCCTTTATTGCTTCGCCGTTGACAATAAGTCCGCCGGTGGGGAAGTCGGGTCCCTTGATATATTTCATCATTTCATCAAGGGTGATACGGGGATTATCTATCTGTGCAACGATACCGTCGATTACCTCACCCAAATTATGGGTGGGAATATTGGTGGCAAGACCAACCGCTATACCCGTTGCGCCGTTTACCAAAAGATTGGGGAAACGTCCGGGGAGAATATCCGGTTCTTTTCTCGTATCGTCAAAGTTAAGTGACCATTTTACCGTATCTTTTTCAATATCACGCAGAAGTTCAAGGGCAAGAGGCGCCATACGTGCTTCGGTATAACGGAATGCGGCGGCAGAGTCACCGTCAATCGAACCGAAGTTTCCGTGACCGTCCACAAGGGGGGCACGCATAACAAAGTCCTGCGCCATACGTACCATAGTGTCGTATATGGAAGAATCGCCGTGGGGATGGTACTTTGCCATTGTTTCACCCACGATATTAGCCGATTTTTTAAAGGGCTTATCGGGTGTAAGACCCTGTTCGTACATAACGTACAGCACACGTCTTTGTACGGGTTTAAGTCCGTCTTCAACACGTGGGAGAGCACGTTCGAGAATAACGTGTTCGGAATAGGGGATCATTGACGAATGCATAACCTCTTCCATTGTTTGGCGGAGGATTATACTGTTGTCGATTATTTCATCGTTCTTTTTTGCCATTTACTTTATTACCCCCGTTTCTTTTGCAAAGGAATCCGTTTTGTTAAAGTTTGCGTTTTCGATAATATACTGCCTGCGAACGTCAACTTTGTCGCCCATAAGTACCGTAACAAGACGTTCTGCTTCCGTTGCGTCTTCGATAGTAACTCTTACAAGCGTACGGTGGGCAGGGTTCATAGTGGTTTCCCATAACTGTTCGGGGTCCATTTCGCCGAGACCTTTATAACGCTGTATGGTGTAACCTCTTCCCAATTTTTCCGCTGCGGCAATGCGCTCTTCGTCGGAATAGCAGTATATAAGTTCCTTTGTGGAATTTTTTTCAAGCCTGTAAAGGGGCGGCGTGCCGATATATATATGACCCTCGGTAATAAGGGGTTTCATATATCGGTAGAAGAACGTAAGAAGAAGCGAACGGATGTGTCCTCCGTCTTGGTCGGCGTCGGCAAGAATGATTATCTTGTGGTATTTAAGCAGTGAAATATCGAAATCGTCGTCAATACCAGTACCGAGAGCGGTTATAAGGGAACAGTATTCTTCGTTGCCCAAAATTTGTTCTATTCTGCGCTTTTCGCTGTTTGCAGGCTTGCCTCTAAGGGGAAGTATTGCCTGAAAACGCCTGTCGCGACCCTGTTTTGCGCTTCCGCCTGCGGAATCTCCCTCAACTATTATAAGTTCGTTTTGCTCGGCTTTTTTGCCTGTGCAAGGGGAAAGTTTACCTACAAGAGCGGTAATATCGAGGCTGTTCTTTTTTCTTGCGATATCTTTGGCTTTTTTTGCCGCTTCACGTACTTTTGCGGCGGATGCGGCTTTTTCCAAGATTATATTTCCCACGGCATCGCTTTTGGGGTCATCCAAATACTTTGTAAGACCCTCCGAAACAACCGCTTCAACCGCAGGACGTGCTTCAACGGAACCGAGTTTCGCTTTGGTCTGTCCTTCAAATTGCACGCTTTGCATTTTTACCGCAATAACGGCAGTCATACCCTCTCGGAAATCTTCACCGTTAAAGTTAGGGTCTTTTTCTTTTAAAAATTCCCGTCTCCGTGCGTATTCGTTAAGCACTTTCGTCATAGCACTGCGGAAACCCGTTTCGTGAGTTCCGCCCTCGCCGGTAGGTATATTGTTTACAAAAGAAACGGTGGTTTCACTGTAAGAATCGGTGTACTGCAAGGCAACTTCCACTTTTATGCCGTTGCTTTCGCCGGAAATGAGAATAGGCTCATCGAAAAGGGAAGTTTTGCCCTCGTTTGAATATTTTACAAAATCCGCTATACCGCCCGAAAAACAGTAATGCTTTTCCTGCTCTTTTCCGTTGCGTGTATCCACAAGGTTGATTTTAAGACCTGCATTTAAAAATGCAAGTTCTTTAAGTCTGTGGGCAATGGTATCAAAACTGAAAACAGCCGTGCCGAAAACAAGTTTGTCGGGTTTGAATGTTACGAGAGAACCGTGTTTTTCGGTAGTACCGACTTTTGTAAGGTGCGTTTTTATTGCGCCCGAAACCACTTTCTTGCCGTCTTCGGTATATTGGCGTTCAAATTCAGCTTTGTATGCTTTATAATCTTTAAAAACTTCAACCGCAGTAAATTCCGAAAGTGCATTTACAACGCTGGCACCTACGCCGTGCAGACCTCCGCTGAAACGGTACTGACTGTTGTCGAATTTTCCTCCTGCGTGCAGTTGGGTGAAAATAACCTCAACGCCCGAAATACCTTTTTGGGGATGTATGTCCACAGGCATACCTCTGCCGTTATCTTCCACCGAAACGGTGTTTTCGTCCGTAAGAGTAACGGTGACTTCGTCGGCATAACCGTTGGCGGCTTCGTCAATGGCGTTGTCCACGATCTCCCACAAAAGATGGTGCATACCCTCAGGACCCGTTGTACCTATGTACATACCCGGACGCATTCTTACCGCATCAAGACCTTCAAGTATTCGTATGTCTTTTGCTTCGTATCCCATTAATAACCTCCGAAAGATCAGTTTTTAAATATTTTAATCTGTTTTTCTTCGCCTTTGAAAAGACGTACGATGTTTTTCCTGTGCATAAATACCATTAAAAGGAACAGGAACCACAGGAAAACGATTTCGTATATATCGCCCCGTGCATCGAAAAGCGAGAACGTGACGGATGCAAGGAACATTGTAACTATTGAAACTATGGAATAAACTTTTATGTATATGTTGGCGAATATGGCGAAAACAATGAATATAAGTCCCATCCAAGGATTGAGTACAAGTAACATACCCAAAGAACAGGAAACGCCTTTTCCGCCCTTGAAGCCCATAAATACGGGGAAATTATGCCCGATTATCGCACCGAGACCGCCGATGAGCACGTAGGGGGAAGTAAAACCGTACAAAAGGGAAAATCCATCAAAACCCCTGCCGATAATAAGGCAACCCAAAAGGGAAGAGATAACCGCTTTCATAGCATCGGCAAAGAAAACCGGAACGGCATATTTTAAGCCGAAATTGCGCAAAATATTCGCCGCACCTGCGTTACCGCTGCCGAGAGTGCGGATATCCTTTTTAGCCAAGGCTTTGCTCATTATGTTGGAAAAAGAGATATTGCCTATTAAATATCCCACTGCAAAAGCCAAAACGCATCTTAAAACGGTCATTTTTTATCGTTCTCCTTTTCACGCAAAATCAAATGAATGGGAGTGCCCTTGAAGCCGAACGCTTCTCTGAAAGTGTTTTCAAGATAACGTTTGTAAGAAAAATGCATAAGTTTCGCATCGTTTACGAAAAGTACGAATGCAGGGGGACGTACAGCAACCTGTGCGGCATATTTTATCTTTATGCGTCTGCCGTTCTTGGCCGGAGGCTCATTTAACTGCATAGCATCGGAAAGGGTATCGTTAAGCACACCTGTTGTAATGCGTTTTGATGCTATATCGTAAAGTTCGGCGGCGGAAGCGAGCAGTTTTTGCGTGCGCTGACCGGTAAGAGCGGAAATAAATATATAGTCCACATAGTCCATAAACGCAAGGTCGGCACGCATACGCTTTTTAAATTTTTCACTTGTATTGGTATCTTTTTCGATAAGATCCCATTTGTTTACAACAACGATTGCGGATTTGCCCTGTTCTTTTACAAATCCCGCAATTTTAACGTCCTGTTCGGTCATACCCTCGGATGCATCGAGCACGATAAAAGCAACATCGCAACGGCGTATTGCATCAAGAGAACGTATTACGCTGTAACGTTCAACGGTTCCGTCATCAATGGATTTCTTTCTGCGGATACCTGCGGTATCGATAAGCACGAAATTCCTGCCGTTATATTCGATAGGCGTATCTATGGCATCTCGGGTGGTGCCGGGAATATTGCTTACTATGGAACGGTTTTCGCCGAGCAACCTGTTTACAAGGGAAGATTTACCGGCATTGGGTTTACCTACGACCGCAATTTTTACCGTGCCGTCGTCTTCATCCTCGTCTTCGGCTTTGGGAAAGTTTTCAACTATTTTATCCAAAAGGTCGCCGATACCAGTCATATTCAAAGCGGATATTGCCATAGGTTCGCCCAAACCCAAGGAATAAAAATCGTAAACGCTGTCTTCCAGCGCAGGGGAATCGGTTTTGTTTACAACAAGAATAATATTGCTGTGGCGCTTGCGCAAGTAATCAGCCACGTCTCTGTCGGCGGAAAGCATACCTTGGCGTGCATCTGTAAAGAACAGGATAACGTCAGCCGTATCAACGGCAACTTCCGCCTGTTTAAGCATTTCGTTATAGAATACGTCGTCGCTTTTAAGTTCGATTCCGCCTGTGTCTATCAGGGTAAAAGAGTAATCGAGCCAAGTAACGTCCGTATAGAGCCTGTCTCGTGTTACACCGGGAGTATCTTCGACTATCGAAAGCCTTTTTCCCGAAATTTTATTAAAAAAAGTGGATTTACCCACATTGGGTCTGCCCACTATGGCAACAAGTGGTTTCATATACTGTTATCCTTTCTTAAACGTCTTTCTTTACACCGAGCATTGCGTAAACAAAGGCTTCGCCTGTGTTTTCAATGGGTGTTACTTTTTTGTTTATCCAATTTTCCACGTCTTCAACACGCATATCGTCCAAGAATTTTCCGTCTTCGCCTCGGAGCATAACGTCGGTTATAAAGACCTCACTGCCCAGCTCCTTACCCTCTAACTGCACGGCAATATCTCTGCCCGTCAAAAGACCCGTTACGGTAACGGATTCACCGAAGAAAAAGTTGGTTATCGGGTAAACGTTTACGGTAAGGTTGGGGAAACGCTCTATAACGGTGTCGCACATTTCACGTATAAATGCGGTGGCGGAAACGCCTGTTGCCACGGATACTTTCCTATCGGGAATCCACGGGGGAACGGTAGCCATAGCATCGAGCACTTCCTGTTTGAATTTGGCAAGCAGACCTATACCGTTTTCGATCTGCGCAAAATCTTCGTAAGCATCCGCAGGGGGAGTGGGAAGACCTGCCTGAACGTAAAATTCGTCCGAGGGAAAGATAAAACGGGATCCTTTAAAATCAAGGCAACTTTCCTGCCATTTGGTTATTTCTTCAATAACGTGTTTTGCATCGGCGGCGTTAAAACGCTTTAACTTTGCAAGCTTTTTGCGGTGATAAGTTAATCCTACGGGAACTACCGCAAGAGATTTGCAGTAGGGGTAAAGGGTAAACAGATCCTCAAAAGTTTGCCTCAAATAGTGCCCGTCATTTATTCCCGGGCAAAGGACCACCTGTGTGTGGAAACTTATTCCCGCATCGGCAAAACGCCGTAAAATAGGCATAATTTCCTGTGCTTTCGGGTTGCCGAGCATATATCTCCTGAGTTCGGGATCCGTTGCGTGAACGGAAATATACAGAGGAGAAATATGTTGGTCGATTATGCGCTGTATTTCCGTTTCGGAAACGTTTGTAAGTGTGACGAAACTGCCGAACAGTACGGAAGTGCGCCAATCGTCATCGCGGATATACAGTGTGGAACGCATATTCGGGGGAAGCTGATCCACAAAGCAGAAAATGCACTTATTGCAGCATTGGCGTATCTGCAACAGATCGTTTTCAAACTTCAATCCCAAGCGTTCGTCATCGTATTTTTCTATATCGTATGCGATTGCTTCGTGAGTTTCACCGTCGATAACGGTGAGAGTAAGTTCGGTCATCGCATCGTAGTATTCGTAATCCAAAATATCCCTTACGGGATTATCGTTAATGGAAACGAGCACGTCACCCTCTTTTATGCCGAGTTCGGCACAAACAGAGTCTTCGGTAACTCCGATTATTTTATGGCGCATAACAGCCTCCGTTAAAAAATTTACATTTGAATATATATTATACAATAAAATCGGCTTTTTTTCAAGGCTTATTTTTTATTGGAAAGCAACGGCTCAAAGTTTACACCGTACCACCTTGCGTTTCCGTCGCAGGCGGTATTTTCCATTGCTTCCACCGTAAAGTCAACCGCTTTGTTCACGGCAATGTCAAGAGGCAGAGAATTTATAAGCGATGAGAAAAGCACCGAGGCGAAAATATCACCCGTTCCGTGGAAGACACCGTCTATGCGCTTGCGCATTACGGTAAAGTAGGAATCTGTGCTTCTTTTGTATACCGCAGTGCCTACGTTGCCGTTTTCCGCTATTCCCGTAATTACCGCCACATCGCATCCGAGTGAAGTAAGTTCCTTGGCACGGGAGGGTATATCGTCATCACGGTCAAGCCCTCGGTTTAACCCCAAAAGAAAGCCCGCTTCCGTCATATTCGGCATAATTATATCGGCCTTTTTTATTAAAGGAAGCATTCTTTTGGGCATTTCGGGGTCAATGCCCGAGTAGAGTTTTCCGTTGTCACCCATAACGGGATCAACGGCGATTATACTGTTTTCCGTTTTAAATTCGTTTATAAGTTCTTCCGCCAATGATACCTGCTTTACCGAACCCAAATATCCCGTGTAAATTCCGTCGAAAGTCAGTGCGTTGTTTTTCAGCGAACGGATTATTCTTTCAGCCTCGCAACTTAAATCGAAATATTCGAAATTTTCAAAGGCGGTGTGGCAGGAAAGCAGTGCGGTGGGAAGAGGACAGGCTTCTATACCGAACGAAGAGATTATGGGAAGTGCTACCGAAAGTGAGCATTTGCCCACACAGGATATATCCTGCATTGTAATAATACGCTTCATTGAAGATCAGTCCTCAAAATCAAAGCAGGCACGCTTTGAAGTGTAGGGGCGCACGTAGGTGTCGGCGACCGCAACGTGTTCGGGATGAGAGGAATATGCTTTGAGAGCACTTGCCGATTCAAATGAAGAATCGAGCATCATATCGCAGTTTGAAGAGGGAAGAGGGTGAATATTCACTTTTATTTCCGTTAAACCGTCTATCTTGCCCTTTAAGGATTCGAGATTTTTTTTCGCATTCGCTTTTACGGCTGATTTTTCTTCTGCGGAAAGTTCTTCTTTAAGATTCCAAAGTATAATATGTTTTACCATTGTTTTTTCTCCTTTTAGACATTCTTATAATATTGTACCAAAAAAAAAGAATAATTCAAAGCACTTTTTTACTTTACATTAAATGCGTAATGAGGTAAAATAAATCGGCATACAAAGGGAAAGAAGGAAAACGATGTTTAAATTACTGAAAAATTTGAAAAATTACAAAAAAGAAACGGTTCTTGCACCGCTCCTTAAAATGGCGGAAGCGTTGCTTGAACTTTTTGTACCGCTTGCCGTTTCAAGCCTCATTGATAAGGGAATAAACGGCACCGGCGGAACTGAATACGTGATAAAAATGTGTTTACTGCTTGTGGCATTCGGTCTTGTGGGACTGGTGTTTTCGGTTACAGCACAGTTCTTTGCGGCAAAGGCGGCGGTAGGATTTACAAAAGAAGTGCGCTTGAAACTTTTTGCGCATATTCAGCAAATTGAATATTCAAAACTTGACAAGCTCGGTACTTCCACACTTATGACAAGGCTGACAAGCGATATGAATCAGGTGCAAAACGGTATAAATCTTACCCTGCGCCTGCTTTTAAGGTCACCTTTTGTGGTATTCGGCTCAATGATAATGGCGTTTACCGTAAACGTAAAACTTGCCCTTATTTTTGCGGTGGCTATACCTGTACTTGCGGTTATTGTTTTTTCCGTAATGCTTGCCTGCATTCCTCTTTACAAAAAAGCACAGGCAAAACTTGATGCCCTTTTAAGTGCCACAAGGGAAAACTTAACGGGTGTAAGAGTTATACGTGCCTTTTGCAAGGAAGAAAATGAGATAGAACGCTTTAATGAGAGAAACGAAGACCATACAAGGGAACAGCGTATAGTAGGCAGTATATCGGCACTTATGAATCCGCTCACGTACGTAGCGGTAAATTTGGCTATCGTTTACCTTATATACAGGGGCGCAATAAGCGTTGAGGGCGGAATAATCACGCAGGGTGCGCTTATTGCACTTTACAATTATATGACGCAGATACTTACCGAACTTATAAAACTTGCGAACCTTATAATAAACATTACCCGTTCGGTGGCTTGCGGAAACAGGGTGCAGGCGGTACTTGAAGAAGATACGGGCATTTTGGGCGGTGCTGACAAGGAGATAGACGAAGACGGTTTTGCCGTTGAGTTTGAAAACGTATCTCTTATCTACGGAGACGACAGAGAACCCTCCCTTGAAAATGTTGACTTTAAAGTAAAAAAAGGTCAAACAGTGGGCATTATCGGCGGAACAGGTTCGGGTAAAACGAGTATCGTAAATATGATTCCGGCATTTTATCCGGCAAGCACGGGAAAAGTAAAGGTTTTCGGCAAAGACGTAAAGGATACGGACAGAGATTTTTTGCGTTCGCTTATCGGCATAGTACCTCAAAAGGCAATGCTGTTTAAAGGTACGGTAAGGGAAAATCTGCTTTGGGGTAACGAAAATGCCGACGATGAAACGCTTGAAAGAGCGCTGGCGATATCTCAAAGCACGGAAGTTATCGCCTCCAAACCCGAGGGGCTTGATGCACCTGTTGAACAGAACGGCAGGAATTTTTCCGGCGGACAGAAACAGCGCCTTACAATAGCCCGTGCACTTGTAAAAAATCCCAAGATACTGATTTTGGATGACAGTGCATCCGCTCTTGACTATGCTACCGACCTTAAATTGCGCCGAGGCATAAGCGAACTGAAAGATATGACGGTGTTTATAGTTTCTCAAAGAACGTCGTCAATACGCCACGCAGACCTTATTTTGGTGCTTGAAGACGGCAAAATATCGGCAAAGGGAACGCATAGCGAATTGCTTGAAACTTCGCCCCTTTACCGTGAAATACATTATTCCTCAAACAGGGAGGAGCAAAAATGAATAAGGAAACTTTAAAGAAGATACTTAATTTCTTGGGTAAATATAGGATAATGATATTACTTTCCCTTTTGCTTTCGGCGGTCAACGTGATATTTACCCTGTACGTCCCCATAATTTTAGGTGAAACGTTCGACAGTATTACCGAAGCGGGCAAGGTGAATTTGGACGCGGTAATTCCTTTAATTATCAAGGCAATTATATTTGCCTGTGCGGCGGCGCTTTTGCAGTGGATTGCATCAACGGTAAATAACCGTATCGCTTTCGGAACCGTAAGGGATATAAGGGCAAAAGCCTTTGCAAAACTGCAAAAACTTCCCCTTTCTTACCTTGATACAAAACCCGTGGGCGAAGTGGTTTCGAGGATAATTTCCGATACCGAACAGTTTTCCGACGGCTTGCTTATGGGATTTACCCAACTTTTCAGCGGTGTCGTAACGGTAGTTGCCACTCTTGTATTTATGATCACGGTCAATTGGAAGATCGCTCTTGCCGTTGCCGTACTTACCCCTCTTTCACTGTTTACCGCAAAATTTATTGCGGGCAAAACTTATTCGATGTTTAAAAAGCAGTCGGAGACGAGAGGCGAACAGACGGCGTTTATCGATGAGATGATAACGGGGGAAAAGACGGTTAAGGCATTCGGCAGAGAAGATGCTGTTACCGAGAAATTCGCAGAGATTAACGAAAGGCTTGCGGAGCATTCCCTTAAAGCCACGTTCTTCTCTTCGCTTACAAACCCCACCACAAGGTTTATAAACAGTGTGGTATATGCGGTGGTTGCTCTTGTGGGCGGAATAAGCGTGCTTGCAGGCGGACTTACCGTGGGCGGAATGACGTGTTTGCTCAGTTACGCAAATCAGTACACAAAACCCTTTAATGAGATATCGGGAGTTATTACCGAGATACAGAACGCTTTTGCCTGTGCAAAGAGAGTGTTTGAACTTATCGAAAGCGAACCCGAAAGCGAGGATGCACCCAAGAGGTTGGGCAGTGCAGAGGGGAACGTAAAACTTGACGGAGTATGTTTTTCCTATACACCCGACAGAAAACTGATTGAAAACTTTACACTCAATGTACCGCAGGGTAAGCGTGTGGCGATAGTCGGTCCCACGGGGTGCGGAAAGACAACGCTCATAAATCTTCTTATGCGTTTTTACGATGTGAATTCAGGTGAAATAACCGTAGACGGTGAGGATATACGCAACGTTACGAGAGAATCCCTCAGAAAAAATTACGGTATGGTATTGCAGGAAACTTGGTTAAGGGCAGGTACGGTCAGAGAAAACATTACGTTCGGTAGGGAAGACGCTACGGAAGAAGAGATCGTAAATGCGGCAAAGGCGGCACACGCTCACGGATTTATAAAGCGTATGCCCCAAGGCTACGATACGGTAATAGGTGAGGACGGCGGAAGTCTTTCACAGGGACAGAAGCAACTTTTGTGCATAGCACGTATAATGCTCTGCCTGCCTCCTATGCTTATATTGGATGAAGCAACTTCTTCCATAGATACACGTACGGAAAAGAAGATACAGGAAGCATTCGGCACGCTTATGACGGGCAGAACGAGTTTTATCGTTGCCCATAGGCTTTCCACAATAGAAAATGCGGATATAATCCTTGTAATGAAAGACGGCAACGTAATAGAACAGGGAAATCACCGCTCGTTGCTTGATAAAAAAGGATTTTATTACGAATTGTACAACAGCCAGTTCGAAAGTTAAAAAAGTGCTTGCCAAAATGCAATGCATATGCTATAATCTTTCGGAAATCACACTCGGGCAGTAGGGCAAAGTGCTTGTTCCGATAGGTAAACTTTGCAGCGTGCTCGGGGAGGTAAAAAACAAGGAGGACATTAAAATGTCAGAAAAATCGGTTATTTCAATGAAGAGCCTGCTTGAAGCAGGTGTACACTTCGGTCACCCCACCCGTAGGTGGAACCCCAAAATGGCTCCCTATATCTTTACGGAGCGCAACGGCATCTACATTCT
>CAZBLS010000004.1:0-43974 GCA_964492705.1 uncultured Oscillospiraceae bacterium
GGCGTAGCGTAACCCATTGTATATGCCCGGCGCCGAATCGCTCAGCGTTCCGTCAAGGTCGAAAAATACTTTTACTTTCATAAGTCCTCCTAAAAAAACAAAACTGCAACCTATTATAACTCCAAAAGCGTTTTTCGGCAACCCGATCGGCATTTGATGAAAAAAATTTTGGAAAATTGTCAAAAGTATTTGACAGGACGGGGGGTTATTTGATATAATGACGCCGTGATATGAGAATTACTCTCGTGTTATACCAAACCGAGGGGAGGGATATTGATGTCAGAAATACATGTTGGTGAAAATGAATCCTTGGAGAATGCACTTAAACGTTTTAAGCGTAAATGCGCACGTGCAGGCGTTCTTGCGGAGGTTCGTAAGAGAGAACACTATGAAAAGCCCAGCGTAAAGAGAAAGAAAAAGGCTGAGGCTGCAAGAAAAAGAAAGTATTAAAAAGCAAAGTGACCGACGGGAAATGCCTGCGGTCATTTTTCTTTTTTCTGAATTTAAACGGACGGCATGGCATAAGATTATCCGCGGAGGTGTGTTAAATGAAGACCGAAACGGTTAAAAAATGCGGATTTCCACCCGAAAGTGCGGGAATATTGCGAATTTCGCTTTGGAATGACGATCTTGTGCAAGTGGAAAACTGTACGGAAGTTGCCGACATAAAAAACGAATGTGTGAAAATTGCCTGCGGAAACCGAATTATTGCCGTAAACGGGGAAAATCTCGAAGCAAAAGACCTCGTCGGCGGTAATTTATGCATTATCGGCAGAATTTTATCAATAGAATATTTGACCTGAGGGAATAATTATGATAAAATTAAGAATGTGGGCAAGTGTAAAAATAAAAGTTACGGGGCTGAATTTAAAATATGTGCTGGATACGGCGAGGGAAAACGGTATAACTCTCTTTTCCGTTAAGCGCACCGACGGCTCATCCCTTGAAATTTCTCTTTCCCGTAACGGCGCAACGGAGCTTATCGGACTTTTGCCCGATGAAGTATACCGAACGGAAATTTTGCATAAAAACGGTTTGTTTTTTAAACTTGAAAAACTTAAAGGCAGATATGCGCTTTTTTCGGGAATACTTATATTCACGGCATTTATGCTGATTTTGTCAAATCGCACGTGGCTTGTCAGAGTTTACGGCTGTGAAGAAAGCGAAACTTCCGCCATAACAGACACTGCCGAAAATGCAGGTGCAATAGGTAATTACCGCAATATCGATACCGAAAAGGTAGCACAGGCGGTAACGGAATTCAGGGAAGATATAATCTGGACTTCCGTACGGGTAAAAGGTATTTTTACGGAAGTATACGTAAAAGTAAAACCGCAGAGAGAAAAGGAAAACACTGCCGACAGAATCGTCGCTTCAAAAGACGGCAGAATTTTAAGTTTGACGGTAACGGGAGGTACAGCCGAGGTTGAAGGCGGCACGACCGTGTTAAAGGGGCAGACGCTTATTTCCGGCAGGCAAAAGATAGGCGAGACGGAATATCCCGTAAATGCATCGGGCAAGGCGGTAGCGGAAGTTTGGTACTACGCAAGCGAAGAAACGGAACTTAAAACGGTTGAATATTCCGAAACGGGCGGAGAAGAGACGGCAACGGAATTTTCGCTTTTCGGAATAAACATATCGCCGAAATCAAGCGGATTTGAAAATTACAGGGAAGAAAAAACGCTTATCAATACGCATTTTCTTCCCATAAAAATATATAAGATAACCTACCGAGAGACGGAGAAAAAACAGGTGACGCCGGACATAGGAATAATCGCGAAAGAGACGGCGGAAGAACTTGAAAAGAAAATACGTATGCAGATACCGACAGATGCCAAAATAAAGAGCAAAAAGTACGGCTATGAAGAAAAAGACGGTGTGCTCTATGTTTGGGCATATGCGGAAACAGTTGAAGATATAGCGCAAAGAGGATGAAAATGGATATTATAAATGTAGATAAAGCGGAATATTTGCCTGAACTTTTCGGCAACAGAGACGAAAATATCGGGATAATCGAAGAAGAATTGGGAGTTAGGGTCTTTACGGATAACGGCGGTATTGCCGTGGAGGGAGAAGATTCGGGTATGAATGCCGTTGCGGTAAACGTGATACGCAGACTGCTTAATCTTCTTGCCAAAAACGAAAAGATCGACAAGACCCGAATACGATATGCTGCCGAACTCGCCAAAGAGGGCAGAGACGATCTTATAGAAGAAATAATGAGCGATGCGGTGGCAATAACGTACAAGGGCGCAAAAATACGCTGTAAAACGCTCGGTCAGCGAAAGTATGTGCAGGCAATGCAAAAGAACACCGTGGTGTTCGGCGTAGGTCCGGCAGGCACGGGTAAAACCTACTTGGCAATGGCAAATGCCGTTATGGCATATAAGAACAAAGAGGTTTCAAAAATAATTTTAACAAGACCTGCCGTTGAAGCAGGTGAAAAATTAGGATTTTTGCCGGGAGATCTGCAACAGAAAGTCGATCCGTATCTCCGTCCGCTGTACGATGCCATACACGAAATGATGGGCGTGGAAGCGTACCAAAAACTGTGGGAGAGAGGCGTTATAGAAGTGGCACCCCTTGCATATATGAGAGGTCGCACGCTTAACGATGCATACGTGGTTTTGGACGAAGCACAAAACACTACCGTGGAACAGATGAAAATGTTCCTTACAAGGCTCGGTGAAAATTCCAAAATGGTAATAACGGGCGATCTTACACAGATAGATCTTCCCTCGGGAAAAACGAGCGGATTAAAGCACGCAGTAAGCATTTTAGGAGGAATAGACGGCATAGCCGTATGCAAACTTACCGCAAAAGACGTGGTTAGACACGAGATAGTAATGAATATAATCAAGGCATACGATAAGAGTTTTGAGCAAAAGAGGTAATATAAATGAGCCGTGAACGGGACAGGCGAAACAGAAATTTAGGACACGATGCAAATAAACTGTATAAGACCCGATTGAGAAACAATATATTGGCGTTTATATTCGGCACGGTTGCGTACCTGTTTATAGCGTTTTTGGTTTTGTTGGAAATACTTCCGCAAACGTACGACGTAACGGTTGGCGAGGCGGCAAAGGAAACTATTTATGCTATTGCCGAAGTGGAAGATACCGTTGCCACGGAAAATGCAAGACAGGAAGCAATGGACAGAGTACCCTCGGTTTATAAAGCCGACGGTACTTTAACTGCGCAGATGAAAGACTTTTTTGAAAATACCGTGTTCAAAGGTTTTAAAACCGTGGCGGATTACGGCAATACCGTACGCAAAATGACCGGCGCAGGCGAGGGGTATCAGGTTGCATACAGTACGCAACAGGTAAAGGAATTTGCGGAAAACGAACTTGCCTTTTTAAGTAAAAACAGGGAAAACGGTACGTCGGATGATACGGTAAAGACCGTGCTTGACAGTTCGCCAAATGATGTGGACAAACTTAAAGATTGGTTCCTGCCCGTGCTCGACGGGCAGTTACGTGCGGGAATAACTCCTGCCGATGAAGAAACGGTAAAGGATAAACTTATAGCGGACATACTTTCCTGTACCGAAACAGATAACAAAGAACTTAAATTGATTTTAAGCGAAACGGTAAAGGAAAATCTTATCTCGAACCATATTTTGGATGAAGAAGCCACCGAAAAAGCAAAAACGGAAGCATCTTCGAAAATAGAAACCGTATATATCAAAAAAGGTGCGGAGATTGTTGTAAAAGATGAAATCATCACGCAGGCACAGTACGATGCCCTTAATAAACTGGGTATGCTTTCAGAGGGCGGAATAAGTTACAGGCTCGTTATCGGCTCGGGCGCACTTGTTTTAATGCTTGTGCTCCTTGTTTCGTGGTACGTGATCAATTTTGAAAAAAAGACCGTTCTCCATCCCAAAAAAGTACTGCTTCTCGCACTTTTATGTATATCGGATATAGTAGTTTCCCTTATATTCAAAAGCGCAGGGTGGGAAATGATGATGAATACCGTTATGTGCACGGTGCTTGTTTGCGTTTTCTTTGACGAAAACTTGGCAATGACGGTAAATACGGCACTTTCGGTGGTGCTTGCACTTATAATTTCAAAAGAGAGCGACCTTTTCGGCATAGATTCGGTTTCTCTTATGATCTCCACGTATGCAGGCGGTTCCGTTGCGGTGTTTTTAAGCAGATCCGTCAAAGTGCAGTCAAAGGCAAAACTTCTTTTCCCCGGATTTGCGGCGGGCGTTGCAGGTATGGTAACGGAGTTTACGGTGCTTATGCTTGCAGGTAAAAGTATTGAGTACAGTTCGGTGGCTGCGCTTTACTGCCTTGCCGGCGGTGCTGTTGCGGCACTGCTCAGTACAGGCTCGGTTTCCCTTTGGGAATCGGCGTTTAACTTGCTTACCCAAAATAAACTTATGGAACTTTCAAGCACGGGCGGAGACCTTTTGAGAAAAATGAGCATTGAAGTTCCGGGAACGTATCAGCATTCGGTGGCAGTTGCCACTATGGCTGAAAATGCGGCAAAGGATATAGGCGCAAATGCTATGCTTGCCCGTGCAGGTGCACTTTATCACGATATAGGTAAACTGCGTATGCCCGAGTGCTATACGGAAAATCAGACGGCGGATTCCCAAAACTTCCACAGTACGCTGTCACCGAGGGAAAGTGCGGATATGATATTCGCACATATTACCGAGGGCGTGCAAATGGCAAAGGCAAATAAACTTCCCACGGAAATAACCGATATAATACGTCAGCATCACGGAACTTCGGCGGTTATGTACTTCTATACAAAAGCAAAGGAAGCCGATCCCGATACGGATATAAACGGTTTCCGCTATCCCGGACCCAATCCTCAAACAAAAGAAGCAGGAATAATACTGCTTGCCGACGGCATTGAAGCATCGGTAAGGTCAATGGATGAAAAGAACGGCGACGCCATACGGGCACAGATAGAAAAAATGTGCAAGATGCGTATGGAAGACGGAGAACTTGACGATTGCGATCTTTCGCTGAAAGACATAAACGCCGTAAAACATTCTTTTGCACAGACGCTTACGGCAATGTACCATACGAGAATAAAATACGAAAGCGACAAAAAAGGGGAGGAAAAGAATGAAAGCGGAAATAGTTGATTACTTTGAGACCGAAGAAAGCAGTAAATTCGTTCAGGTGCTTGAACGCACGGTATCTTTTGCAGGTAAAGAAGAGTTGAACAGAGAAGATTATGAGGTTTGCGTATATCTTACCGACGGCGAGACTATACGGAGCATAAATGCCGAGCAGAGAGGAATAGACAGTGAAACGGACGTGCTTTCCTTTCCTCTGTGGGACAGAAACGGCGGAGAAGAACCTTTTGTAAACCCCGAAACGGGAAATATAATGCTTGGGGATATTGTGATTTCACTGCCGAGGCTTAAAGAGCAGGCGGAGGAGTACGGCCACAGCGAAACGAGAGAAGCGGCGTATCTTTGTATTCACGGTATGCTTCACCTTATGGGATACGACCATATGGAAGAAGACGAAAAGAAAATAATGCGTGAAAAAGAAGAGACAATGCTCAAAAAACTCAATTACACCAGAGAGGATTGATACATATTATGAAGATGACTCCCGAATTGCTTGAAGAGTATACCGAGTTTGCCGAAAATCACGAAAGAAGTCACATATTGCAGTCGGCACAGTGGGGCAAAGTGAAAAAAGAATGGACGAACGAATTTGCGATTGTCCGCAATGAAGAGGGAAAAATATGCGGAAGTATGAGTATTCTTATAAGAAAGATACCTATGTTTCCCTGCACGTTTATGTATGCCGCAAGGGGACCTATATGCGATTTGCACGACGAAAAGGTTCTGCGTGAACTTACCGAGCAAACAAAGGAGATTGCCGAAAAATACAGGGCGATGAATATTAAGATAGATACAGATACGCCTGCGACTGATAGGGAATATGCCGAGATTATGAAAAAACTCGGGTATAAACTTAAAAATAATTACTATAATTTGGAGGGCGTACAGGCAAGGTTCTTAATGCGAGTTTACTTAAAGGACAGGACCGAGGAAGAATTGCTTGCATCGTTCCACCACAAGACACGCTATAATATCAGGGTCGCACAAAAGAAAGGCGTAAAGATAAAAATAGGTTCAAGGGAAGATATTCCGCAATTTTTCGAACTTATGCGCACTACCGGTGAGAGAGACGGCTTTCTTACAAGGGGCATAGACTATTTTTATCGTATGTACGACAGTTTGGGAAAATATTTGCGTCTGTTCCTTGCGTACGTTACCGACGAAAACGGCAACGAAGTTTGCGTTTCGGGTACGATGGCAGGGCTTTTCGGTAACAAGTGCCTGTATCTTTACGGCGCATCGGGCAATGAGTACCGCAATTATATGCCCAACTATCTTATTCAGTGGGAAATGATACGTTGGAGCAGAGAAAACGGATGTGACGTTTACGACCTCAGGGGCGTGCCGGGGAAAATAGAGGATGAGAACAATCCCATATACGGTCTGTATAAGTTCAAAAAGGGCTTTGCGGGACAGGCTACCGAGATGATAGGCGAATTTGACTATGCATTCAGACCCGTTTGGTATAGACTTTTTAAGGTTTCGGAGAGCACTTTAAAGAAATCTCGCAAGTTTTTATCCCACACAAAAAGCATTTTACGCAAAAAAGTTGCCAAAAAAGACAAATAGTGTTTGACAGACTTGAAAAAATGTGATATCTTATTTTGGCTTAATATCGGAGCAGTTTGTTTAAATTCGGGAGGTGCTTAAAATGGCAGTCGGACAGAGAACTAAAATTACTCTTGCCTGCACAGAGTGCAAGAACAGGAATTACGATACAATGAAGAACAAAAAGAATAATGCTGAGCGTATTGAACTTCAAAAGTATTGCAGATTCTGCAAAAAACATACCCTGCACAAAGAAACCAAATAAATAATTATTTCGGATTATTAAAGGTGTGATTTATTATGTCGGAAAATGAAGAGAAAGTTGCCGTAAAGGCCGATGCCGTTAAAGAAGCGGTTAAGGCAAATAAGGGCGACAAGAAAAAGAAAAAAGAAAAAAAAGACAGAAAACGTCCTTTCGGTGAGATGATCTCGGAACTTAAAAAGGTAAGTTGGCCTACAAAGGAAGACTTGCGCACGTACTCTGCCTGCGTTATAGTATTCGTCCTTATATCGTCGGTTTTACTCGGGTTGATGGACGTGGGTGTTTCGGCACTTATCGAATACATAAGCGATGCGGACAAACTGCCCGGTGTTCTTAACGGTTTGTTCGGAGGCTGACGGATGGCAACTGAAAACGAAGGCAAATGGTATGTTATCCACACCTATTCCGGTTATGAGAACAAAGTTCTTGACAGTATACAGAAAATGGTTGTGAACGCCGGTTTGCAGGACTATATCTTCGACGTGAAAATTCCCGTGGAAGAAGTTATGGAAATCAAAAACGAGCGCAGAAAAGTTGTACAGCATAAACTTTTCCCCAGTTACGTTATGATCAAAATGATTATGACCAAACGCACCATGTATCTGATACGCAATACCAGAGGTGTTACGGGATTTGTAGGTCCCGGATCGAAAGAGCCTATTCCCCTTACCAATGAGGAAGTGCGCAGAATGGGCATTGAAGACGTTAGAGTTAAACTCGACGTTGCTGTCGGCGACGTTGTGGACGTTGTTTCCGGACCTTTGGAAGGTTTCCAAGGTACGGTGGAAGAAGTGGACGGAGTTCACCAAAAAGCCAAAGTGCTTGTTTCGATATTTAACCGAGACACTGCGGTTGAACTTGACTTCGTTCAAATTAAAAAAGTATAATTGCGCTTTTGCGCCGATTATATACTGCTCGGGATAGCTTAACGGGCAGGGTGGGAGGATATAAATAAGTTATGTATCCGTGTACCACGTGCACTTTTTGAGGAGGTGTAATTATGGCTAAAAAGGTTACAGGTATCGTGAAATTGCAGATCAATGCCGGTAAAGCAACTCCGGCGCCTCCGGTAGGTTCGGTTCTGGGCCCCCACGGTATCAACATTGCAGGTTTCTGCAAAGAATTTAATGAGCGTACGGCAAAAGACACGGGAATGATCATCCCCTGCGTAATTACTATTTATCAGGACAGATCTTTCTCATTCATCACCAAGACCCCTCCGGCGGCTGTTCTTATTAAGAAAGCTTGCAAGATCGAGAGCGGTTCGGGTGTTCCCAACAAGAACAAAGTTGCGCAACTTACCAAGGCTCAACTTAAAGAGATTGCCGAACTTAAAATGCCCGATCTCAATGCGGCAAGTGTTGAGGCGGCTATGTCTATGGTAGCAGGTACTGCCCGCAGTATGGGTGTTACCGTAGTTGACTAAGCGCATAAGTAGGGCGCACTAAATAAGTGGGAGGGACGGAAATTACCGTACCGCTATTACCACAGGGAGGTTAATAATGAAAAGAGGAAAAAAATATCAGGACAGCGTAAAGCTTATTGATTCCACCAAGTTGTACGATCCCGACGAAGCAATTGCTCTCTGCGTACAGACCGCAAAGGCTAAATTCGACGAGACCGTTGAACTTTCTATCAAATTGGGCGTTGACTCGCGTCAGGCTGACCAGCAGGTTCGCGGCGTTGTAGTACTTCCCCACGGAACAGGTAAAACTTCAAGAGTTCTTGTTATCGCAAAAGGCGAAAAAGCCGATGCCGCTACGGCAGCAGGTGCCGATTTCGTAGGTGCCGAAGAAATGGTACAGAAGATTCAGACCGAAAACTGGTTTGATTATGACGTTATCGTTGCAACACCCGATATGATGGGCTTGCTCGGACGTTTGGGTAAAGTGCTCGGTCCCAAAGGACTTATGCCTAACCCCAAGAGCGGTACCGTTACTATGGATGTTGCCAAAGCAGTTGCCGATATCAAAGCAGGTAAAGTTGAATACCGTGTTGACAAGACCAACATCATTCACGTACCCGTAGGTAAGGCAAGTTTCGGAGTTGAAAAACTTTCCGATAACGTAAAAGTACTTATGGATGCGGTTGTTAAAGCTAAACCCGCAGCTGCAAAGGGTACTTATCTTAAAAGCGTTACGGTATCGTCAACTATGGGCCCCGGCATCAAAGTTAACGGTCTTAAATTCAACGCTTAAAAAACAGTTGACAGGATTCTGTTAAAGGTATATAATATCACTACAATTAAATGATCGCTGTATGCCGTAGACAGCAGGTGCTTTATGCTTAAATATCCTGCCGAGGAACAGATTTTGTTGATTTCTGCCCCCGTAACGTCTGTACGGGGGTTGTTTTTTTGAATAAATACGGAGGTTGAAAAATGTCAGTCAGCAAGGAAACCAAAATTGCTCTGTATGAAGAGATCAAGGATAAACTTTCAAGAGCGCAGAACATTGTAATTGTTGATTACACAGGTGTTACGGTTGCCGAAGTAACCAAACTTCGTAACAACTGCCGTGAACTCGGTGTAGATTACAAGGTATACAAGAATACGCTTGTTGCGAAAGCCGCAAAGGAACTCGGTATTGAGGGACTTGATGCTTACCTTGAAGGTACTAACGCTTTTGCTTTCGGCTACGATGACGTAGTTGCTCCCGCAAAGGCAGTTTATGAGTTCGGTAAAGACCTTGAAAAGTGCACTATTAAGTGCGGTTATATGGATGGCAAAGTTGCTTCGGCCGAAGAGGAAATCGCTCTTGCGAAACTTCCCGGCAAAGATGCTCTTATTGTCAAACTTATATGGACACTTCAAGGCAATGTGCGTAATTTGGCTTATGCACTTAATGCTATCAAAGAAAAAATGGAAGCATAATTTAATTTAAAAAATTTGGAGGAAATTAAAATGACAAATGCAGAAATCGTTGCAGCAATCAAAGAAAAAACCATTCTTGAAATCGCTGAATTAGTAACAATGCTCGAAGAGGAGTTCGGCGTATCCGCTGCTGCTCCCGTAATGGTAGCCGGTGGCGCAGGTGCCGCTGCTGCTGAGGAAAAGACTGAATTTGACGTAGTTCTCGAATCTTTCGGTGAGAAGAAACTTGACGTTATCAAAGCCGTTAAAGAGGCTCTCGGTCTTGGTCTTAAAGATGCTAAGGATCTTGTTGAGGCTGCTCCCAAAGCAATCAAAGAGGGCGCTCCCAAAGAAGAAGCTGAGGCTCTTAAAGCTAAACTTGAAGAAGTTGGCGCTACTGTTACTCTTAAATAATCCGGTAAACGGATATAGCATTAAAAGCGAGATTTCACAGTGGAGTGCTCCCTGTCAAGTAGACAAACGAAATAACAAAAGAATATTTAGTTGAGTGAATTCCACCCTGTTGCACAGCAGGGTGGAATTTTTCACGCCACTGCAGAAGTGTGGTATTCCATCGGTGTCATACATTTATGTTTTAATTGGTATCGTTTTGTATTGTAAAAGTGAATATAGTTTTCAACTGATTTTGTTAATTCTTCTTGCGAAGTGAATTTTTTGAGATAATACATTTCAGATATGAGAATTCCCCAATAGTCCTCCATAGGTCCGTTGTCAGTACATATTCCTACTCTTGACATACTTTGTCGCATACCGACTTTAAACGCAATATTTGCATTAGTCGACGAATGCGTTTCTTGTTGTAACCTGTTTTGTGAACTCGGTTAATGGTTATTGTCATTTGTCGGTATCCGAGAATACCGTTCTGTTCTTCATACATTTCTTTTATCCGCTCAATGAGTTGTTCATTTGCTTTTTTGGTGTTGGCTCGGTTCTCTTTTCAGCAATTTGCAGTATGCAGAACGACAAATATGTAATTTGTCACATAGCTTATCTATGGGATATTTTTCGGTTTTGTTCAAATACTGTATAGATATATATGAATCCTCTTGCCGTACTCCGCTTACCAATCGCCTTCTCTCAGTTCCCTCAATTCTTTTAATAAGGCTATCCCCGTTTCCTGATCCTTTATCTTTGCCTGCAATATCTTGTTCTCTTGGCGTTCTTCTTCGGTTAGTTGGCTTTCTGGCTTCGCTTTGCCTCTACGATCAGTTAAACCGTTTACACCTTTTGCTTCATATTTCTTTGCTCAACTATAAATGTATCTTTTCGATCGTCATAAAGCAGTCAAATCCGTCTTTTGACAGAAATTCTGTTTTAAAATCTTTTGAGGGACGGTTGCGGATGTATTCCGATATATCCGCAATGTGCCCGGTTCCGATAAGTGCAACTCTGTCGCAGTCAAGACCGTGTCTGCTTATAAAAAGATTTCCCATTTTTCTTCTTTTATAATATCGGGAAAAGATGCACGCATAAGGAGGCAAGCCCCGTGACAGGATCATCGAGTATGAGAAGAGGACCGTTCACAAGAACGGTTTTCTGTTTTATGCCATTGTGAATATACTTTAAGACGGCATCGGGGATGAGTTGCGATTTACGGATAAGGTCGTTGGCGTATGGCACATCTTTAAAATTTGTGAAATCCGCTTGACACTTTAAAATTCCGTGCCCGTTTTCAGGTTGCGGAATGCAATTTTTCCGACACACAGTCTATTTGACTGACTGTCATATTTGAATATTTCCTCGGAGAAAGTCCGTTTACGGTAACGTTTTTGCCGTCGGGTTTGATAAAAACGTTATGTGCCGTACGGCGGAGGTCTTATCGCTTATCTCTGTTGACATTTGAGACACGATATATTATAATACAATAGTGCATTGCCGATGAGACCGGAAAATATGCACCTGTAAATATATAAACACAGTGTACAAGGGTTTAGATGAAAGCACACAATTCAATAACTCTTCAAAAAAGACAGATAGGATTATAAAAACCGTATTTGTACAGAGAATACCGAAAAAAGGGGTTTTGTAAAAATAAGCGAACTGTGCCAAAAGGGCGGATATCGGTAGGGGAATTTTTTATATTCATTACGATGATATCTGTTCGGTTGCGGAAAACTGCGAAAACGAAACGGTCAAATTCTTTTTTGAGAGTATGCGCACGTACAGCCCGAAAGATATTATGGGATTTAATGATTCCGTATTTGAATTTATAAAAGTCAACAATGAAAGTAGCAGGTTGCATTATCAAGTTGACGGTTTTATTTTTGACGGAAAACGGCTTACTTCCTTTGCAAACACGGCATCCGAATAAAAAACAGGATTGTTCGGAAACGGAGTTGTAGGAGATTTTTGACGGACTTCTTTGAGAATACGTTAAGTATTGCAGAGATTATTCGGATAGGTTGCCGACAGAACTTTACGGTTATACGAAATATTGGATAAAAACTTTATTTCGGCTTGGTGCGAATAAAAGGGCGCACGGGTATTGAAAAACAGAAGATAAGGTGCTACAATAAAAGTGAGGACGGCTTTAAGCCGAGAAAAAAGGAGAAATATTTTATGAAAAATCCCCTGAAAAAATTTTTGACCGTTACGCTGAGCGTTGCCACGGTGCTGTCGGCATTGCCTGCACTTTCACTGCAAGGTACAGCGGTAAACGAAACAAGTGCCGTTTACGCAAGCAACGTTTTGCCGGAAAAAGCATCGGTGTTTGATACGGCACAATCGGTCAATGATACGCTTTGGTCAAAAAAATACGGCAGTCCCGCAGTTACGCTTTCGGATGACGGAGCGCCGAATAAATGCTTGAAGTTTACCGTGCCGAGTAAATATTCTTCACCAGCGATAAATCTTGCGGACTATATTACCTATGAGGGAGTTTACAGAATCTCCTTTGACTATAAGGTGAAAACTTCAAAGGACGTTGAACCTTTCAGGGTGCTTATAAGGAGCGATAAGGTTTACTCCTTTACAAAGCAGGTAGGCAATAATATTTACGGCGAGATAGGCAATGCACAGTTGAGTGCAAACAACGTATGGTATACCTTTACTGCGTATCTTACCGTTACGGAAGATGATTTGAAAAATAAAGATCAGTGGAATCTTTGCGTGCACGAGGTGGATGCTTCGGTAAGCGAGATATTTATCGATAACGCAGTTGTTTCAAATACTTATTCCGAAAACCTTATACCCGAAGTTTCTTCAAAGTTCGACACGGCAACTACACCTGAAAATGCAGGCTGGGGCAAGGTAGGAAGTCCGGTTAATTATATAGTTTCACGGGACGGCGGAAAATGTCTGTATTTTACGGGAACTTCGTATTATTCGCCTGCGCTTAATATTGCGCCCTATATTACGTCGGCAGGGAAGTATGAGATCTCCTTTGAATATAAGGTGAAAAACAGTGTGAACGCAACGCCTTTTGCGGCGGTCATAAGGGGCGATAAAGCATATTCGTTTACGGGAACGGGCACATACAGAGGACTGAAAGGTGCGAAAATTTCGGAAGCGGATACTTGGTATACTTATACGGATTCCTTTACCGTTACGGCGGAAGATATTGCAGGTAAAGGTACTTGGAATCTTTGTCTGCATACGATAAACGAAGGCATTACTGGTATTTATCTTGATAACGTTACGGTAAAAAAATACGATGAAGAGAGCGTGCTTGACAAACCCGTTACCCGTGCCACCGCTTGGATGAAAAACGAGGCGGTATTTGTAAGCGATAAAGTTTACAGCGACCCCTATAATACCGTTACTCTTGACCTTATACTTACAAGCGGAACGGTTACCTATAAAATCCCCGCATTTTGGGACGGAGGAAATATTTGGCGTGCAAGGTTCGTTTGCCCCACAGAGGGAACTTGGACATATACCACGGAGTGCTCCGATACGGCGAATACTTCACTTCACGGCAGGACAAGCACTGTTATCTGCTCTGCATATTCGGGTGACAGGGATATATACAAACACGGCTTTGTGAAAACACAGACGGATAAAAGATATTTTACTTACAGTGACGGAACGCCGTTCTTTTATTTGGGCGATACCCATTGGGCATTTGCGGGTGAAACCGACGAAACCGTTGAAGCGGTTGTAAAACGCCGTGCCGAACAGGGATTTACCGTTATACAAAGTGAGCCTATCGGTGCGAAATTTAACGTAACAAACGGAATAACACAGGATGATATAGAGGGATTTAAGGATTTTGACGGCAAGTTCGATACGGTTGCCACCTACGGACTCGTTCACGCCAATGCGGAATTTTTCTATCCCTCGGATATGAGAACGTTTATAAAAAATCACGGAGGATGGTCAACGGCGCCTGTTGAAAACGGCAGTATGTGTGACCTCTCCGACAGTGCGAAAACCGCACTTGAACGCTTGACCCGTTATTGGGTGGCAAGGTACAGCGCATATCCTGTTATGTGGACGCTCGGACAGGAAGTTGACAATGACTTCTATTGGGAAAGAGAGGATAAAAACGGACATTCCGAGTGGAATGACGTAAACAATCCCTATCTTTTCGTTGCGGAAAAGATAGGTATGTATGACCCGTACGCTCATCCGCTTACGGCACATCAGGAAAATACGGGTGCCACAAAAGCAAGTAATTCCGCATTCAGAGACTGTGAAGAACATACTTGGTACGGCGCACAGTGGTCATTGAATTATGCGCAAAAACAGGATTTCACCGCACCGAAAGACTATTGGGATAACGGACAGAATAAGCCTACCGTGCTCTATGAGGGTAAGTACTGCTATCTGTGGACAAAGGATTTCGGCGCAAGGGTACAGGGGTGGATGGCATATCTTAACGGTATGTACGGCGCATCTTGGGGCGGACAGGATACTTGGTGCATTAACAGCAATTATGACGAGAACACTGCAAGTAATGACGGTGTAGATACGGTAACGCCCGAAGATAAGCAAAATGCAACTTGGCAGGATGCGCTTTCGTACAAGAGTACATACCAACTTGGGTATATGCGTGAGTTCTTTGAAAAATATGTCGGTAATTGGCAAGACCTTGTGCCCCGATTTGACAGTACGGATTACTTTGCGCCCACCGACGGCAACGTGTTCTATATTTGCGCATCGGATGCTTCGGGGGAGAAAGCGGTAGTGTACTTCTACAATTCAAGCGACCCCTATTTGGCGGAAAAACCCAATTCCACTGCCGAAAACGCAGTAAAGACGGGCGTGCTCGGCGGTCTTAACGCAAACAGAGAATACAGTTATATTTGGTACGACCCCGTAAACGGACAAATCTGTTCAAGCGGAACGCTTACTTCCGACGGAAACGGCAAGGTTACCGTTCCGCAAAAGAATACGAGAGATGCGGTGTTCTATCTGTGCGGAAAAGATAACGGTTGCGCTCACGGCAACAAAAAGAAATTTACATCTTCTACGGCGACCTGCGAAAAATACGGGCACGGCACATATGAATTCTGCTTTGACTGCAACAGAGTCGTTTCGGGCTCCTGTGCGGTAACTTCACTTGCTTCGCACACGCAGGGAAGTCCGGCAACCTGTACGGAAAATCAGATATGCACCGTTTGTTCCACCGTGCTTACAAGAAGGCTGGGTCACAGTTATGAAGATACCGTAAGTCAGCCTACCTGCACCTCCAACGGAACGGTTACTCACAACTGCACTTCTTGCGGATACAGTTACAGTGAAACGGTTGATTCTTTGGGACACGCAAACCTTGAATCGGCAAAGATACAGGTAAATAACAGTAATTATATCATAACAAAGGGAGACAGTGAACATACGCCGTTTGAACTGCTTTCGTTTAGCGGTAACTCCTGTAAAGTGCAACTGTACGTGTTCAATAATACGGACAGGAAAATCACAAGCGTACATCTTGCCTGCAATTGGGGATATTATTCCTATAACGAGGGTAATTATTCTACGAGAATTCCCGGAACGTATCTGCAAACGAATATTGCGCCAGATTCGGGACAGGTAATAGAACTTACTTTGCCGAGAGAATGTATAATTTCAAATAAGTCAGGCAGTGCCACCGACGGAGCAAACGACAGTTTGGGCAAAAATGTTTCGTACAGGGATATGGGACTTAGGTTTATGCTTGCCGGTGCAACCTCAGGCGATATATACGTTACGTGCGTAGGTGCGGACGACGGTTCTTATGTAACGGTTACGCAGGCGTTGGCTGAAACGTCGTACCACGGCGCAAGTACGGCATCCCTTATAAGCGGAAAAGAAAACCTTGATTCTTCGGTGAAAAACGAAATGGTTTCGGATCTGACGGATATGGGCTACTGTGACGGAGATAAGTGTGTAAGATGTAAAAATATAACGTCCACTCTCGGCGTTGATGTGGGCAGTTCTCTGGCTATGAAATGGACGGTCAATTTATCAAGCACTTTTGATGCGAATAATGCCGAAATGAGAATATACGAAAACGGCTCGGAAAAGGCGGTTTTAAACGGCACGGGCACGGGAACTTCACGCACGTTTGTTTACGGTGAGATTGCTCCGCAGGATATGGATAAGGATATCACCGCCGAACTGTGGGTGAACGGCATTAAGACAATCAGCGAAACCGAAAGCATTAAAAGTTATTGCCGAAAAGCAATGGACAAAGCCGACGGAGATTTAAAGACGTTTATGGCGGATATGCTTGTTTACGGGCAGGCTTTTGCGGATTATAAGAATCTTAAAAGAGAAATAGTTACCGATAAAGATACGTGGATAAAGGAAAATGCAAGTGATTTTTCAAACGTTAAAAACGAACTGAAAGTGCAGAAAAAAGTGGATGCGTATACCGATGAAAACAACAGAATAACTTCTGCAGGACTGTATTTTTACGACGTCAATAAAATATATTTCCGTGCAAACGTTTCATCGGGAAATGTGCTTAAAATTAACGGGCAAACGGTTCAAAGCACAAACGGCAAGTATTATACCGACGGCATAAAAGCAACGGAATTCGGCAAAGTTTACACTGTGACGGTGGAAAGCGCAGACGGATTGAAAGTTTTCCACAGGGCAACTTACAGTATCAACGATTACGTTTCGGTTAAGTGTACAAGTGAAGAAAAAATAGGCAATCTTGCAAGAGCACTTGGGTGCTACGGAATTTCGGCAAACAGAGTGAAAAAATGATCGTAGGATATGATATATGGAAAAATATGAAGAACCGATAATAGACGTGATACGGATAAAAAGCGAACAGGTCTTGACCGAGTCCAACGGAGACCAAGAGACAGGTAAGGACGATGAGGACGGAGTGTTCGGCGGAGAATAGCATAACCGATTATCCGTAAAAACAAATAACTGCACACCGAATTTTACTGTAAACGGGCAGTGAAATTCGGTGTTGTTTTTTTGCGGAAAAATTTTAAGGTACCGTGCACGGGACAGTGAATATTATATAATTAAGCCGTAAAAAGAAGCAAAGGAGAATTAAAAATGTTTGCGGTTATAATAATTGTACTGTGGATGGGCGGAAATATGGTTGCCGATATATGTGAGGAGAAGAGCAGGGAGAAGAACAGAGAGAAGAGATCCCGTTGCGTGGAAGTAAGGAGAAAACGCAATTATACCAAGGCTAACGGACGAAAGAGCGCATAAAACGGTTGCAAAATGAAATATCAGGTAGTATAATAAAAAAAGAAGAGAAATAAGAAAAAATGGCAGGAAAAGGTTTGCGGAAGTACGCATCGGAACATAATTTAACGTTATTAAAAGATAAGGCGTACGGATTTTACCGTAATTAACAGGTAACCGTAGGTGAAGCACGCTATAACGGCGAGAGATACTATACTGCGGTGTTTGCCGAAAAAGGTTCGGACCGTTTGCGAAATTTGATAAATGCACTGGAAAGAGTAAGGCAGATAAAGGGAGTGCAAAAAGTAATTCCTCAATACAGTGGCATTACGGTTACTTATGGTGAGGGAGTATGCAGGTGCGATATTACTGGGGGACGAAATCATAAATGTACTGACCGAAATGAATATAAAAGGTGCAGGTTACTGCACTGCTTGCGGTGAAAGACTTGAATGCGGAACGCAGGCGGAAGTTTTCGGTAACGTATACACAATGCACAAAAACTGCCTTGAAGAAATAGAAAAGGCAAATGAAAACGAAAAGATGCAGGCAGAGAACAAGGGAAATGTATTTACAGGCGCAATCGGTGCGTTCTTGGGTGCTCTCGTAGGTATGCTTCCTTGGATGCTTGTTGACCTTATGGGATATTTTTCTGCGTGGCTCGGTATGTTGGCGGCAACCTATTCAAAATTCGGATACGGTTTATTTAAGGGGAAAAATACCGTTGCAAAAAGCGTTAGTGTTGAGGTTTCAACCGTAATTGCGGTAATTGTTGAAAATTTCTTTTTGAATTCATTGCTTATTTCAGATGATTTTTCTGCTCGCTTGCGAAATCTATGGAACTTAATTCTTACACTTGTGTTTGCCGTTATAGGCGTTATTGTCGTGGTGAGGAAAATCAATGACGAACTTCCGGGTAACAAAGGCAATGTTAAAAGGCTGTAAAATTAAAATCAGGAGGCGGATGTATGAAATTTTTAATTCGGGACGACGGTGAGACCGTTATGCTTAACGAAATGGGCAATATTGTATTTGACACTGACGGAAATTTTTATACTAAACTCGGAAACGGCAGTGCAATGGACAGCAAAGGCAATTATTATCGGCGTATCGGTTCCAATATGGTTACGAATATGACCACGGGAGAGACCCATTTCTATATTTCGGGTTTGGACGATCCTTTTGATAAAAAAGACGGAAAATTTTAATTTTCGGCGTGGAATAATTGATTAAGGTATTTAAAACAGGAGAATATTAGGTGAGCGAATATATAAAAAAAGGTCTTTTTAAGGATAAAAATTTTAAAAACGGCTTTAAAGTGAACAGGATATTAAACGGCAAGGATGGGTATATTCCCATCGGCAAGTGGCAGTTTCCTCAATCGGAAGGAGAACCGGATTGGTTCCTCGTGCAGTGGTATTCAAAATACTGCCTTATAAATGAGCGTAAGGACGTAGGTTCGCCCTACGTTATAACCGACACTGCCGATTCCAAAAAAGTGGTATACGATCCTACAAACAACAGCCTTTCAATGAATTTGAATGCTGCAAAAATTTACGGGGGAGAACCGCACAGAGAGGGGCTTTGGCCACACCTTTTGATAGAACAGAGACCCGTATGCGTATACGGTGAACTGTCCGAAGAAGACAAAAAGTTCTACCGTGCCGATTGCGATGAATTGCATATGGAAGTTGACATCCGTATGCCTTTGTTTGAAGATACCACCAATCCCGAGGGTGTAAACGCCTGCCAGTTTATGGCGTATTTCTACTTAACACCGATAAACTTTGATAGGTTTATTTGGTTCGGCGTAAGTTTCCTTGATTCAAGACAGCCTGCCGATACGTATTGGAATATTGACCTTGTGGGCACGGAAATGATATACTGCCTTTCCACAGAGGACACTTTCGGGGGGCTTGAAAATTCTTTTTACGATGTAAATAACGGAATGAAAGTCAAGCCTGTCGATGAATGGAGGCATATAGATTTAAACCTGACTCCCCATATAGACAAGGTCATCGAACTTGCAAACAGAGACAATACGTTTGGGCGCAAAGTGACAAGGAGCGATTTTTATATACGGGGAACCAATTTGGGCTTTGAAACTCACGGCAATATCAACTGCACGGTGGACATAAAGGATTTTGACCTTGTGGCATATAACCGTAAATGAAATTTGACATTATGCCGAATATGTGATATACTCACAAAAGATAATCGAAAAACAGCGGATGTTTTTAATATCCGCTGTATTCTTGCGACTGTGAATAATTCGGAAAGGAAAAGCAATATAAAAATATTGTAATTTTTACTATGGGATGTACACATAATTGCTCGGATTGCAAATCTTCCTGCGGTTCGGAAAACGAAAGTTTGCTTGTTGAAGCAAATAAACTCAGTAATATAAAAAAAGTAATAGGTGTTGTAAGCGGTAAGGGCGGAGTAGGTAAGTCGCTTGTAACATCGCTTCTTGCCTGCGAAATGAATAAGAGAGGGAACAAATGTGCTGTTCTGGATGCGGATATAACAGGTCCCTCAATACCCAAAAGTTTCGGTCTTCACGAACAGGCTATGGGAAATGATGACGGTATTCTTCCCGCAAGGACGGATACAGGTATAAGCGTAATGTCGGTAAACCTTATGCTTCCCGACGAAACCGATCCCGTAATTTGGAGAGGTCCCGTTATTGCAGGCGTGGTAAAACAGTTTTGGACGGACGTTATTTGGGGAGATGTTGACTATATGTTTGTTGATATGCCTCCGGGAACGGGTGACGTCCCCCTTACGGTATTTCAGTCACTGCCCCTTGACGGAATAGTAATCGTTGCTTCTCCGCAGGAACTTGTTTCGATGATAGTGGAAAAAGCCGTAAAAATGGCAAAAGAGATGAATGTACCGGTGCTGGGTCTTGTGGAAAATATGGCTTATTACGTTTGCCCCGATTGCGGAAAGAAACATTATATTTTCGGATCGACACCTGCGCAGACCGTTGCGGAAAAATTCGGGATAGAATCTTGGTGTGAGATTCCTCTTGACCCCGAGACCGCAAAAAAAGTAGACGGCGGACTTGTGGAAGAGACGGATTCTTCCTACCTTGCGCAAATTGCGGATAAACTTGAAAAAATCTAATGCCGAGGGACTGCTTTTTTTACGGGCAGTTCCTTTTTTCGGTACGGGAGTTGAAAGAATATTGAATTTACTGAAAAAGTTTTTTTCGGTGCACGGGGATGAACTTGACGGAGAAAAAATAAAGGCTTATACGGACAGAAAGTTTACTTTACTTGAAGAAACCGATTCCACCAACGCTTATTTAAAGCGGAATGGGGAACTGTTCGGGGACGGCGAAGCGGTAATAGCAAAAAGGCAGACCTCAGGCAGAGGCAGGCTGGGCAGAACTTTTATTTCACCGAGCGGAGGAATTTATATGAGTTTATTCCTGAAACCCGAAAACGGCGAGATTGACGGCACGGATATAACCGCACTGTGCGCAGTTTCAACCGCTATGGCAATAGAGGACGTTACGGGAGAAAAAACGAAGATAAAGTGGGTAAACGATATCTTTTTGAGAGGGAAAAAAGTCTGCGGTATTTTAACCGAGGCCCTGACCGAAAACGAAAAGATCAAATATATTATCGTGGGCATCGGTATTGATGTATACAGGCAAAAGAAACTTCCCGAGAAACTGAAAGATACGGTGGGTTTCCTCTTTGAAAAACAGGGCGATATAATAAATAAATTGGCGGCAGAGACGGCTGATAATTTTTTTGCAATGTACAAAACGGGGAAATATATCGAAGAATACCGTAAAAGGTCTATGCTTGACGGGCAAACGGTGGAATATACGGAAAACGGTTCGGTAAAAAGCGGAACGGTGCTTGGCGTGGATGAAAAATGCGGACTTAGGATAAAAGACGGCGACGGCGAAAAAGTTTTGCGGTCGGGAGAAGTCAGGATAACGAAATATGAAAGAACATAGACGGATAATATATTCCGCACTGTGCACTGCGCTTATTGCAGTATCCGCACAATTGTCGTTGCCCCTCGGCGGAATAAATATGACCGCACAGACTTTTGCCGTCGCATTTTGCGCATACCTTACCGATACGAAAACCGCTCTCTGCGCAACGGGGGTATATATTCTTTTGGGCGCTTGCTCCGTTCCCGTGTTTTCTTCTTTTTCGGGCGGATTTGCTGTGCTTTTCGGTCCGAGCGGAGGCTTTATTTTCGGCTTTTTGCCCTTTGCGATGCTTGCTTCGTCAGGGAAAAAGCACCCTTTGTTATGTGGGATTGCGGGGCTTCTCGTTTGCTATTTGTCGGGGACGGCGTGGTATGCCTGCGTTTCGGGACGGAATTTTCTTGAATCGGTGCTTTTGACCTGTCTGCCCTATGTTTTAAAGGACGTATTATCGGTCGTGGGTGCTTTCTTTGCGTCAAAAAACGTAAAAAAGCGGTTACCGAAGATAAATAACGCAAATTAAAATAAAAAAATCCCAATATATCAAAAAGAAGTGTTGACAAAGAGGGAAAAAATCTATATAATTTAATTGAATAATAATGTGCGTAAGCACTGTTTTCAGGAGGATAATATGAAAAAGACTATAAAAGTTATGGGCTTGTTACTTGCTACGGTAACGGCGGTTGCTTTCGTAGGATGCGGTGACAATACCGGTGACAATGTCGGAGGAGATGCGGGCAACAACAAAACACAGCCCCCCGTGGTAACTCCCGTTCCCGGACTTACTATGGAAGATCTTTCCAACTATTCTGTAAAGTATACGGTTGAGATCGTAAGCACCGATACCGCAACGGGTGAAACGGTTACGACAACCACGAATAATACGGAAGCCGGATATTCCGGAATGTATTTTTCAAGTACCGATAACGGCGAAAGTTATATTGCCACTCAGGCTTCTTGCTTCGGTATAGAGTCCACAACCGATCCCAGAGGTTGGTTCAACGCTCACAAGACATATCTTTACAACGAAAGTGCAAAAGAGAAGGTTACAAACGAGGGTGAAGAAACTATCGCAGGTCATCCCACCGTACACTATCACTACAAAAACGGTTTGTTTGATATCGATTTCTGGGTATGGGAAGAAAAACACGTAACCCTTAAATACGTAAACAACAGAGATCAGCAGTCACTTACCGTAACCGAACTTGCATTCGGTGCCGTAGATTCAATTACTGAATATCAGAGCCGTTTGGTTACACCTGCTCCCGCAGAACCCACAGAAGCGGCAGAATAATTTTTTTAAAACTGCTTTACAGGCAACGCACTTACCGTGCGTTGTCTTTTTTTTGATTTTATCTTGTTTAAGTTGACAATTTAGGGGGGTAAGTATAATATTACTGAGATTTTTTTATACGGAGGATGCAATGTACAATAAATCACTTTATAATATATTGCTTGAACGCAAGCATCATACATACAGGCACGCTTTTGACAAAAGCAAGGCTTCGGATTTCACCAACGAAAACATTCACCCCTCCAAGCGTATGGCTATGCGCTTAAAGGATGTTTTCTTGCAGGAAACGCCTGTTATATTGGAAGAACAGAATATAGTTTTTATGCGCACGGTCACGGACGTGCCCGATATTTTTCTGCCCGAGGAAACGGCGAGAATAAAGGAAAAATATACCCTCCACGAACTTGGGTACGTATCTAACATTTGCGGGAATTACGAAAGAATTTTGGCTACGGGACTTGAAGAGTTGCGCAAAAAAGCCATAAACAGACTTTCGCAAGCCAAAAGCGAAAACGATACCGAGGGACAGATCTTTTTGCAATCGGCAATAGAACAGATAGAAACCGTATATATGCTTACGGATAAATATAAGTGCGAGGCGGAAAAACAGGGCAGAGACGATATCGTACGTGTTCTCGAACGTGTTCCCCGTGAGAGTGCACGCACGTTCAGGGAAGCGTTGCAGTTTTTCCGTATACTCCACTACACTTTGTGGGCGGAGGGCGAGTACCATAATACCGCAGGCAGATTCGATAAATATGTCTATCCCTATTTTAAACGGGATATTGAGAACGGTACGCTTAATAGGTCACAGGCGGAAAAACTTTTGGAGGAATTCTTTATAACATTTAATTTGGACAGTGACAGGTATCCGGGTGTTCAACTTGGTGATAACGGACAGTCGATGATGCTGGGAGGCGTGGACGAAGAGGGCAACGATTGCTTTAACGAACTTTCTTCGGCGTGCTTGCGTGCAAGTTGTGAACTTAAACTTATCGACCCGAAGATAAATTTGCGAGTTTCGAAAAATACTCCCAAAGAACGCTTTAAGGAAGCGACACTTCTTACAAAAGCTGGGCTTGGATTTCCCCAATATTCCAATGACGACACTGTAATTCCCGCACTTGTTTCCCACGGCTATGACCTTAAAGATGCAAGGAACTATTCCGTTGCCGCCTGTTGGGAATTTATCGTGGGCGGATGCGCTATGGATATAAACAATATCGGCGCACTGTCTTTCCCCAAAGCGGTTGAAGAGGCAATGTTTACTTCGCTTAAAGAGTCCGAAACTTTCGACGGCTTTATGGAGAAAGTTGAACAAAAGATAAAAGAGCAGGCGGATAGTATCTGCAACGGTTTAAAGGAAATATATTTTATTCCGGCACCTTTCTATTCCGTTCTTATGGACGGCTGTATTGAAAATGCAAGGGATATTTCAAAGGGAAACAAATATAATAATTTCGGCATACACGGCGTAGGTGTGGCAACGGCATCGGATTCGTTGCAGGTTATAAAACACTGCGTGTTCGAAACGGGCGAAGTTACCAAAGATGAAATAATAACGGCAGTGCAGAACGATTTTAAAGATCAAAACGAACTTTTGCACACCTGCCGATTTGAAAATGCGAAAATGGGAGATAACGACGACAGCGTCGACGGCATTTCCTGCCGACTTCTTAATGCTTTTGCCGATGCCTTGGATGGCAGAAAGAACAGCAGAGGAGGTGTTTTCCGTGCCGGAACGGGGTCGGCAATGTTCTACATATATCACGCCGACGAAATAGGCGCATCTGCTGACGGCAGGCGTAAGGGCGAACCGTTCGGCGCAAATTTTTCACCCAGCCTTTTTGCTCGGAACAAAGGTCCTTTTTCGGTTATCCGTTCCTTTACAAAACAGCCTTTTAACCGAGTAATGAACGGCGGACCGCTTACTATGGAATTCCATTCTTCGGTGTTCGAAAGCGAAGAGGGCGTAGAGGAAGTTGCCGAACTTGTACGCAGTTTTATACTGCTCGGCGGTCATCAGTTGCAACTTAATTCCATAAACAGGGAACGCCTTATAGATGCCCAAAAGCATCCCGAAAATTACCGCAATCTCATTGTGCGCATTTGGGGATGGAGTGCATATTTTACCGAACTTGACAGGGAATATCAGGATCATCTTATAGCAAGGCAGGAGTTCAATGAGTGACCTTATATTCGATATAAAGGAATTTGCACTGCACGACGGTGACGGCTTGCGTACAACGGTGTTTTTTAAGGGATGTCCCCTTAAATGTGTATGGTGTCATAATCCCGAATCGCAGTCTTTTTCCGTTGAAAAAGCCAAAAATAAAAATAAATGCGTGCATTGCGGTCTGTGCGAAAGAACCTGTGCGCACGAAGAATGCAAGGGCTTGGGAGTTTGTTTGAAAGTTTGCCCCAATAATTGCATTAAAACGGTGGGAGAAGAGTATACTCCCGAAAGACTTGCGGAAAAATTACTTAAAAACAGTTTTTTTATAAAGTCCGGCGGAGTGACTTTTTCAGGCGGAGAGCCTATGTGCCACAGCGATTTTATTCTTAAAACGGTACCTCTTTTAGGAGGGATAAAAACCTCGGTAGAGACCTGCGGATACGTTAATCAAGACGTTTTTGCGTCCGTTTGCGAAAAGGTGGACGGAATTTATATGGATATTAAACTTATAGACGAAAAAGAGCATATCAAGTACACGGGCAAAAGTAACGGGCTTATTTTGAAAAATGCCGAGTATTTGCTGAAAAACGGACGTCAGGTTACGTTTAGAATACCGCTTATACCCAATATAACCGATACTGAACGGAATTTAAACGGCATTGCGGAGTTTTTGCAGGCAGGCAGAGATAATATCAAGGTGGAACTGTTGCCGTACAATAAACTTACGGGTGCAAAATATAAAAGCATCGGCAGAGAATACAATCCGCCTTTTGACGAAAAGGCGACGCCGAACGGGGATACAGACCCGTTTGTAAAGAGAAATATATGTGTGAGGAGATTGTCGCAGTGAGAGAATTTAAGTTTGAAAATAACGGAAGCGTTAATTTGGTTTGCAACGGACAGGCGGTACTTTGCAACATTAAACCTTGGTTTAACCCGAAACTCAAACCTGATAAGGAAACTTCTTTTGAAGACAGAATAGAAGCGGAGAGTTTTAACGTAAGCGAAACTTCCGTAACATTTGCTTTTCCCGAAAACGTGGGCGAACTCACACTTGACGTAAGGGGAGAAAACGGCTGTTTTGCACTTTTTGCAAAGGGTGAATACGATGCACGCAATAACGGATTCGCTCACGGCACACATTTGGACCCGCTCAGAGGATTGGGGTTCGATTTTAATTTCCCCCACGAGGGCAATTATATCGACGCATATATGCGCTGTGAACATTGGCAAAGACCCTATATCGGAGAAAAGGAAAGTGAACTTAAACCCCGTACGCAGGGACTGTTTTTTAAACAGTCCGACAGATTTGTCTATCTTTCGGCGACCTGTGACAAGGATTATAAAACAGAAATATTCCCCTCGGATAACGGAGTTTCTTTAAGAGCGCAATCGAATACCAAAATCGATACGGTGGATGAATGCGTGCTTGTGGGCGGTGTGGGAGACAGTGTCTACACTCTCGGCGAAACGGTGGCTTCCTACGGTTTCTCGGCTATGGGTAAAAACGGCAAATTGCGCAAGGATAAAGAGTATCCCGAAGTGTTTGAATACTTGGGTTGGTGCTCGTGGGATGCATTCCAAATGTACGTTACCCACGAAAATCTTACCGATAAAGCACAGGAATTTAAAGAAAAAGATATTCCCGTAAAGTGGTTTATTCTTGACGATATGTGGGGATACGTTAAGCAAAATACAATGGAGACTATGTATTCAAGAGAACTTGAAAGTTGGGAAGCCGACCCTGCAAGATTTCCCAAAGGTCTTAAAGGCATAATTTCCGAACTTAAAGAAAAATACAACTTGAACGTGGGAATTTGGCATCCGACTACCGGATATTGGAACGGACTTGACCCGAGGGGCGAAATTGCTCAAAAATACGGTGATCTTCTTGAATATACAATTCCCGGATTAAATCCCGACCGGTCGAGGCTGATGCATTCGTTTGACAGGGATAAGATTAAAAAATACTATGATATTCAGCATAATTTCTATTCTAGGTGCGGTGCGGATTTCACAAAGGTGGATAATCAGGGAACGGCGCAAAGGCTGTGCTATTTAAAAGGCACTTTGGGCGAATGCGTTAAAAATATGCACGAAGCAATAGAAGAGTCGGCTCAGAAATACTACGGCGGTGCGCTTATCAACTGTATGGGTATGCCCATAGAAAACTTCTGGAACAGGGGTTACAGTAATGTGAACCGTTTTTCGGGAGATTTCCAACCTGAAAACAGGGAATGGTTTGTACAGCACCTGTTGCAGTGCAGTTATAACTCTCTTACCCAAGGTGCGGTATACACGGGCGATTGGGATATGTGGTGGTCGGATGACGGGCAGGCTGTAAAAAATGCGGTTTTGCGCAGTATGAGCGGAGGACCCATATATATGTCGGATAAACTGGGCAGAAGCATTAAGGAAGTCATAATGCCCACGGTGCTTTCAAACGGAAGAATAATACGCCTCGGAGAGCCTGCAAGACCTACCGAAGACTGTCTGTTTGAGGATGCGGAGAAGAGCGGAAAGACGTATAAAGTATTTAACCGCATAGGAGAACACGGTGTTGTTGCATCGTTTGACCTTGATGAAAACGACGGTTGCGTTACGGGCACGGTACAGGCAAAAGATGCGTTCCTTACGGGAAAAGAGTACTTTGCATACGATTGGTTCGGTAAGTCCGGAGAAAAAATCGGAGAGGACGGCTGTGTGAATGTAAAACTCGGCAACAGAGATGGTTTTACCTTACATATACTTTGCCCCGTAAAAGACGGCAAAGCCGTTATAGGTTTGACGGAAAAATATATGACAGCCGGTGCGGTAAAGAAGACGGATAAGGGGTATGAAGCCCTTGATGACGGAACATTTGCCGTGTATTCCGAAAAGGCGCTTGACGGATTTGAACATACGGGCAACGGAATTTACTTGAAAAAAGTAAAACAGGGAGAAACCGTATCTTTCTGAAAAACTTGAATAAAAACAAAAATTTTGCACAGACTTTTACCGAGGTGAAAATCTGTGCTTTATTTTTTGCTTGTATTGCTTATAATGCTGATACCCTTTTCATTTAGGGTGTCGGCAAAAACGGAAAGCGAATCTCTTGTTTTACAGGCGGAGTTTATGGTTTTCGGTAAGGGAATAAGACTTGTAAAAAAACGCATAACCGTAAAGAAAATATTTGAAAGCGCATTCCGTAAGCGTAAAAAGAGCAAAAATAAGGCACGGCTTTTCAGGAGTGCGGTAAAGCGCATTACGGTTGAAAAATTAAACGTGGATTCGTCAATCGGCACGGGCAATGCATCGTCTACGGCGATATTGGGCGGACAGGTGTTCGGTCTTATTGCACCTATCGTGCCTACGTGCGCAAAATACGGAGAATACAGGGTGGATATCAGACCCGTATTTGACAAAAAGCAGTTTGATTTTTTCGGCGAGTGCGTTTTTTCACTGAACATATTAAATGCGGTGCTTGCATTAACTGAATTTGCGGGAGGTATAAAAAATGGAAAAGCATCCTATTGAAAACGTTATGTGGACGACAATGGAAAATCTTAATTCGATGATAGACGTGAACAAGGTAATCGGAGATGCGGTGAGCGCACCTAACGGCGCAACGGTAATACCCGTTTCGCAGGTGTCGTTCGGTTTTGCATCCGGCGGAGGCGAATATGAATTTTCCCAAAGCAAAAAGGAGGGATATCCTTTTGCTTGCGGTTCGGGTGCGGGCGTAACGGTAAAACCCGACGGTTTTTTGGTTTTGGCAGGTGACGTGATCAGATTTTTGCCCATACAAAAAGCCTCTACCTACGATAAACTTGTGGACCTTATACCGCAGGTTGCCGAACAGATTAAAAATTTTTCCAAGGAAAAATCTTCATCGGTTGAAGATGAAATATAGACAAAAAATAAAGTCGGTACTGTTTGTATCGGCTTTATTTTTTAGGAGGAATTTATGAAAAGTTTGTTGGCTGTAATGCTTGCACTTGTTTCTGCGGTGCCGATTGCCAAAACGGAAGCAAAGGCATATACGGTAATAGAACGTTCCTCGGGGAGAATACTCTACGAGATGAACGGGCAGACGAAAATGCCTATGGCAAGCACTACAAAGGTGATGACCGCACTTTTGGTAATAGAAAATCTTGACCTTGACAAAACTTATACCGTGCCCGATGAATCGGTGGGAATAGAGGGCTCGTCAATATATCTCCGAAAAGGCGAAGAACTTACGGGGCGGGAGTTGCTCTACGGGCTTATGCTGTCTTCGGGGAACGATTCGGCGTATGCCCTTGCGATATTAACATGCGGAAGCGTGGAAAACTTTGTGGCGCAAATGAATGAAAAGGCAAAGGAAATGAACTTAAACGATACCCATTTTGCCGACCCCTGCGGACTTGCAAGCAAAAATCACTATACTACCGCACGGGATCTTGCACGTCTTTGCGCCTGCGCTATGGAAAACGAAACATTCAGGGAGACGGTGGGTACGAAAAACAAGCAGATAAGCGGAAAGGACGGAATAAGGTATCTTTACAACAAAAACAGGATACTCGGTGAATTTTTCGGCGGAAACGGCATAAAAACGGGATATACCGTTGCTTCGGGCAGATGTTTGTGTGCTTCGGCAATGCGAAACGGTATGGAACTTATTTGCGTGGTTTTAAATGACCGCAACTGGTTTTCCGACTGCGAAAATCTTATGGAACGGGGTTTTGACGAATATTCTCTTGTTCAACTTGCAAAAAAAGGAGAAATAGCCGGAAAAATAAATATTTATGGCGGAAAAGAGGAAAAGTGTGATATAATATACCCAAGAGACGTTTTTTATCCCCTTAACGCCAATGAAACGGCGGTGGGCGAAAGCAAAGGGTTCCCTTTGACAGCACCCGTAAAGGCAGGGGACACAGGCGGAAAGTGCGAATTTTATCTTTGCGGAGAGAAGATCGCCGAGACGGAACTTCTGTGCGCAAAAGACGTCCAAAAGAAAAAATCGTTATTCGGTAGGTAAAATATGAGTGAAGAAATAAGACTGCAAAAATATCTTGCATCAAGCGGAGTTGCTTCTCGCAGAGCGTGCGAACAGTATATATTGGAGGGTAGGGTGACGGTAAACGGCGTAACCGTAACCGAACTCGGTACAAAAGTCGTTTTAGGCGATAAAGTTACCTTTGACGGGCAAACCGTCACGCCCCCGAAAGAAAAAATGTACATAATGCTTTATAAACCCGATAAGGTGGTAAGTACCGCTTTTGACCCCGAGGGAAGAATAACCGTGCTTGACTTGGTGGATGTTAAGGAAAGACTTTACCCCGTGGGCAGGCTCGACTATCATACACAGGGGCTTATTTTGCTTGTAAACGACGGCGATGCGGCATACCGCTTAACTCACCCTAAATTCCAAATAGAAAAAGAGTATCTTGCGGTAATAAAGGACAGAATTTCCCGTGAAGAAGTCCTTGCACTGCAATCGGGCGTGGTTATTGACGGAGAAAAAACTTCTCCGGCAAAAGTTAAGGTTACGGATATTACCGACCATACCACGTCACTTTCGGTGATAATTTGTGAGGGTCGCAACAGGCAGGTAAGGAAGATGTTTGAGGCGATAGGTAAGGAAGTGCTTCATCTGACGCGTATGCGCCACGGAGAGATTATGCTTACGGGACTTAAACCCGGTGAGTGGCGCTATTTGACAAAACAGGAAAAAGATTATTTGGAAGACCTTAAATAATGAAAAAAACAGTTGCCAAAAAGGGGATTTGTGTGGTATTATAAAGTGCGCAAGTTTTGTGCTTGGCAAGGAGTTTTATCAGATTTTTCGGAACTTTGAGGTAAAAAATGAGCAGGGGTTCGGGCAAAAAAATATCAATTTACACCACGTGCGGAAATGTATTTTCGACCTTTGCTTTATATTCTTATTTTTTAAAATACACAGTTTAGGCGCAGTGCGCTTTTTCTGTGTTTTTTGTTTAATGCAAGCGTACACCGCAGTGTGCATTAAAAATATTATTTTCTTTTTTGGCAGAGAGGTGAGTAGTTAATGGTTTCAACGATGCAGATGCTTGTTAGAGAGGAAGTTTTAAGTATATCCGAAGCACTTAAAGTTACCGCAATCGGTCTTTTGGTAGTGTTCGCAGTTCTTTTTATACTTATCCTGTTTATCGAGTTGCTTCACGCTGTTGTTACGGCAGGGGAAAAGGCTGTAAAAACGGACAAAGTTAAGGATAGCGTCAAACCCGTAAGCGCAGACGACGGCAAACGCATTTCGGCAGGTACGTATGCAAGCGTACCCGATGCGAAAGATGCACCGCAGGACGGAGAGTTCATAGCGGCGGTATCGGCGGCGGTTTCGGTTGCCACAGGCAGACCCAACGGGTCTTTCGTAATTAAATCAATTAAAGAAAAGTAATTTAAAGGAGAATTTTAAAATGCGTAAGTTCAATGTAAACGTAAACGGCAAAATATATGTTGTCGAAATAGAAGAGACCGGAGCAGCCGCTCCCGTTGTTGCGGAAACTCCCGCAAAAGCACCCGAAGCACCTGCTGCTCCCGTTGCACCCGTTTCAGGCGGAAGCGTAAACGTTGAGGCTCCCATGCCCGGCACTATTCTTGACGTTAAAGTTACGGCAGGCAACCGCGTAAATGCAGGCGATGTAATCTGCATTCTCGAAGCAATGAAAATGGAAAATGAAATCGTTGCTCCTCAGGACGGCGTTGTTAAAAACGTTGTTGCAAAGGGAACTACCGTAAACACAGGCGACGTTCTTGCTTCAATGGAATAATCGGAGGGACTCATAATGAACTTTGTTTCTCTTGCGTCGGATATCGACGTTTTGGCTACGGTCAAAGACCTGTGGCAGTCAAGCGGAATATATTCGATATTTAACGATTTTACGGGTACGGGCTTTAAAACTCTCATTATGATAGTTATAGCCTGCGTGCTCCTCTATCTTGCCATAGGCAAGAAATTTGAACCCTTACTGCTTGTGCCCATTGCAACGGGTATGTTGCTTGCAAATGTAGGCGGTTCGCAGATATATAACCCCGAGTGCTTTGCCGACGGACACGTACACTGGGAATTCTTTACAGGTGCAGGCGATGCCGAAATAAAAGCAGGTCTTTTCGACTATCTTTACTTGGGCGTTAAGTTAGGTATTTATCCCTGTCTTATCTTTATGGGCGTAGGCGCAATGACTGATTTCAGCCCGTTGATTGCCAACCCCAAAAGCTTGCTTTTGGGTGCGGCGGCACAGCTCGGTATCTTTATTGCACTCTTCCTTGCTTCCGTAGCCGGTATGGGCGGAAATGTTGCCGCATCTATCGGTATCATCGGCGGTGCAGACGGACCTACCGCTATACTTGTAACAAGTATGCTCGCTCCCGATAAACTTGCACCCATCGCAGTTGCCGCATATTCGTATATGGCTCTTATCCCCGTAATTCAGCCTCCGATAATGAGGTTGCTTACCACCAAAAAAGAGCGTCAGATAGTTATGAAGCAACTCCGTCCTGTTTCCAAAAAAGAGCAGATTATATTCCCCATTGCCGTTGCGGCGATAGTAATACTTATTCTGCCCGATACCGCTCCTCTTATCGGAAGCCTTATGTTCGGTAACCTTTTGAGAGTTTGCGGTGTAACGGACCGTTTGAGCAGTACCGTTCAAAACGAACTTTGCAACATCGTTACCATATTCCTGGGTACTACCGTAGGTGCTACCGCAGTTGCGGAATCTTTCCTTAACGTGGAAACACTTCTTATCATCGTACTCGGTCTTATCGCATTTATGTGCGGTACCGCAGGCGGTGTTCTTCTCGGAAAACTTATGTGCTTCCTCACAAAGGGACAGATCAACCCCCTTATCGGTTCGGCAGGTGTTTCCGCTGTTCCTATGGCGGCACGTGTTTCACAGGTTGAGGGACAGAAAGCAAACCCCAAAAACTTCTTGCTTATGCATGCTATGGGACCCAACGTTGCCGGCGTTATAGGCTCGGCTGTTGCGGCAGGCGTATTGCTTTCGATTTTCGGATAATTCAATAATGAAAGGAACGGGGGTTCGGTAGGTTTTACTGTCGGACCCACCGTCATATGAGGATAATATGGGAAAAGTTTTAATTACCGATACTATTTTACGTGACGCACATCAGTCGCAGGCGGCTACGAGAATGCGCCTTGACGAAATGCTTCCCGCTTGCGAAATACTTGATTCCATCGGGTATTATTCGCTTGAAGCGTGGGGCGGTGCCACGTTCGATTCGTGTTTGAGATTTTTGAAAGAAGATCCTTGGGAGCGTTTGAGAGCGCTTCACAAAGCACTTCCCAACACGAAAATACAGATGCTCTTCCGCGGACAGAATATTTTGGGATACCGTCACTATGCGGATGATGTAGTTGACAAATTCGTACAGAAGAGTATTGAAAACGGCGTAAGCATTATCCGTGTGTTCGATGCGCTTAATGACCTCCGCAATTTGGAACAGGCTGTTAAATCAACCAAAAAGTACGGCGGAGAAATCGAACTTGCAATGAGTTATACTTCAAGCCCCGTACATACCACGGAGTATTTCGTAAATCTTGCAAAAGAAATGGTACAGATGGGTGCAGATGCTATCTGCATTAAAGATATGGCTAACCTGCTTTTGCCCTACGATGCTTACGACCTTGTTAAAAAACTGAAAGCGGAAGTTAACGTACCGATTCACTTGCACACTCACAATACAAGCGGAACGGGCAGTATGACGATACTTAAAGCCATTGAAGCAGGCGTTGATATTGTAGACACTTCTCTTTCGCCCCTTGCAAACGGCACAAGTCAGCCCGCTACCGAATCACTTGTAGCCACACTTGCAGGCACCGAGTACGATACGGGTCTTGACCTTGAAAAACTCGTTAAGGCAAGCGACCACTTTAAGAAAGTCGCTCAAAGGCTTAAAGACGATAAGATTCTTGACCCCAAAGTATTGCAGGTTAATATCAATACTCTCCGTTATCAGGTTCCCGGAGGAATGTTCTCCAACTTGCTTAACCAACTTAAAGAGGCAGGCAAGGAAGACAAACTCGAAGAGTGCTTGGCGGAAGTACCCAACGTTCGTAAAGACTTCGGCTATCCTCCTCTTGTAACGCCCACCAGCCAAATCGTGGGAACACAGGCAGTGCTCAACGTTATCTGCGGTGAAAGATACAAGATGGTTACAAAGGAAAGCAAGGCTCTCCTTGCAGGCGAGTACGGACGTTTGCCCGGTGAAGTTAATGAGGAAGTACGCAAAAAGTGCATCGGCGATACTCCCGTTATTACTTGCCGTCCGGCAGACCGTCTTGAACCGGAATACGATAAAATCAAAGAAGAAATCAAGGATCAGATACAGCAGGAGGAAGATGTTCTTTCCTATGCACTGTTCCCACAGGTTGCGATGAATTTCTTTAAATCGAGAAAAGAAACAGAGGAAGGAAATACTCCTCTTGATATCAAAGTCAGCGTAAGTGAAATCAAGTAGGATATAACTGAGTTATGAGTGCTGATATCAATGAAAAGATAGATCAGGCATACAAAAAAATGAGTAAAGGTCATAAGAGAATAGCACGCTTCATTGTCGATAACGGCAATGAAGCGGCGTTTATGACCGCAGGAAAACTCGGCATTAAAGCAGGCGTCAGCGAATCTACCGTTGTACGCTTTGCTACTATGCTGGGGTATTCGGGATATCCCGAACTTCAAAAAGAGTTGCAGGAAATGTTGCGCAGCCGTCTTACCGGCACTCAAAGGCTTGAACTTTCCGACGGTCTTTCACTGATGAAACTGTTGGAAAAAGTTCTGAAAACCGATATGGACAATATTCACGCTACCCTTGAAAACCTTGACAGGAACGAGTTCGGCAGTGCGGTAAAGTCCATTATTGAGGCTAAACGCATATACGTTATGGGTGTGCGCTCTGCGGAGATCGTGGCAAATACCTTGGGTCAAAATCTTGACCTTATTCTTGATAATGTGCGCACGGTTACAGAAGCGTCAAGTGATGATTGCGAGCAACTTATACATATAGGCAAGGGTGACGTTTTTATCGGAATAAGTTTTCCGAGGTATTCAAAACGTACAGCCGATGCAATGCTTTTTGCAAAAAGCCACGGGGCAAAGTGCATTGCCATTACCGACAGTTCTCTGTCGCCTTTAACCGAATACGCAGACGTAAAAATGGAGATACACTGTAATACGGTATCTTTTGTGGATTCGCTTGTGGCACCGCTCAGCGTTGTAAATGCGCTGATTGCGGCAGTTAGTATGGAAAAGAAAGAGGAATTGTCCGAAACGCTTTCCGAAATGGAAAGTATTTGGAATAAAAATCATTTTTATGCCGGAAAAAGGTAAAAGAATATACGTCGTAGGTGCGGGACCTGCCGGAATGATGGCGGCGGCAAAAGCCGCAGAGGGCGCAAATACCGTACTTATAGATAAAAACGAAAAAGCGGGAAAGAAACTTTATATAACGGGCAAGGGAAGATGTAATGTTACCAATGCCTGCGATATAGAGGATTTCTTTTTAAATATACCGAGGAATCCGTCCTTTTGCTATTCGGCAGTTTACTCTTTTACGCCCGACGATACGGTAAATCTTATTGAAAATAACGGTACGCCCCTTAAAATCGAGAGGGGTAACAGAGTGTTTCCCGTAAGCGATAAGTCGGCGGATATTATAAAAGCATTGGAAAAAAATTTTAAAGCAAGCGGTGCGCAGTTTTTTACCAAAACAAGGTTCGACGGCGTTATCGTTGCCGATAATAAAGTTACGGGCATTAAATATAACGGTTCGGTACATCCTGCCGACGGTGTAATATTGGCTCTCGGCGGAGCATCTTATACTTCAACAGGCTCCGACGGTAAATGGAAAGAAAAAATCGAAAAATTAGGGATAAAAGTAAATGAGTTTTCACCTGCGCTTGTGCCCCTTAAAAGCGAAGAACAGTGGGTGCGGGATTTACAGGGACTTTCTCTTAAAAACGTAAAAATCAAAGCAATTTGCAAAAAACGTACGGTTTACGAACAGCAGGGCGAAATGCTTTTTACTCATTTCGGCATATCGGGGCCGTTGATACTTACTTTAAGCAGTATGCTTAATAAAAAAGATTTTCCCGATTTGAAAATAAGCCTTGATTTGAAACCGGCACTTACGTTTGACGTGCTCGATGCAAGACTTCAAAGAGAATTTACGGGAGCAAAAACGTTAAAAAATGCTTTTACGGCACTGTTACCGTCAAGACTCGTGAATACCGTACTCACACTTGCACAGGTGGACGGAGAACAGAAAGTAAGCACGGTTACGGCACAGCAAAGAAAAAAACTTGTTGAACAACTGAAAAATACGGAGATACCCGTAAGCGGTTTCGGCGAACTTAACGAAGCAATCGTTACTCGGGGCGGAGTAGACGTAAAGGAAATAGACCCCTCCACAATGGAGAGTAAAAAGATAAAAGGTCTGTACTTTGCAGGTGAAATGATAGATATCGATGCCTTTACGGGCGGTTTTAATATTCAACTTGCACTTTCCACGGGATTTGTTGCGGGGAGTGCGGCAGGAGGCACTTTATGAAAATTGCGCTTGACGGACCTGCCGGTGCGGGGAAAAGCACGGTTGCCAAGGCAATAGCAAAGGAATTGGGCATACTTTATTTGGATACGGGCGCAATGTACCGTGCCGTAGCCCTTTATATGGACGGAATGGGTATATTGCCCACCGAAGAAAATAAGACCGAAGAAGCGCTTAAAGGTGCTGAATTGGAAGTGGTTTACGTAAACGGCGCACAGCGAGTGCTCCTTAAAGGCGAAGACGTTTCGGAAAAGATACGGGAAAACCGTATATCTCAACTTGCTTCGGCGTTTTCCGCATTGCCTTGCGTAAGAAAATATTTGGTAAAAATGCAACAGATAACCGCACAAAGGCAGGATTGCATTCTTGACGGAAGAGATATCGGCACTTGTGTTTTGCCCGATGCGGATCATAAATTTTTCCTTACTGCCGATTCGGGCGAACGTGCACGCAGAAGACTTGCCGAATTGGAAGCAAAAGGGCAAAAAGTGGACTTTGAAACACTGAAAAAAGAGATCGAAAAGCGCGATTACGATGATTCTCACAGGGAAGTTTCGCCACTGAAACAGGCAGAGGATGCTATTTTGGTGGACAGCACTCATATGAATATAGAACAGACCGTCAATTTTGTTATCGGTAAGATTAAAGAGGGAAAGTAAATGCTTTACTTATTTTTCAGGGGACTTGCAAAAGCTGTAATAGGTATTTTCGCACCCACAAAGGTTTACGGTAGGGAAAATATTGAAGACGGCAACGTGGTTTTCGTGTGTAACCATATGAGCATAGTGGATGCGTTTATCAACTTTTCGTTGTTGCCATCAAAAACTCACTTTATGGCAAAAAAAGAACTGTTTAAAAATCCCATTGTGGCTTGGGTTTTGAAAAGAATAAACGTTTTTGCCGTTGATAGGGGTAAGGCTGACCTTAAAAGTATACGCCACGCCTGCAATTTGCTTGGTGAAAACAACAATTTGTGCATTTATCCGCAGGGCACTCGGTGCGAATGTGCGGAAATAGATAAGGAACAGATGCATAACGGCATAGGTATGATAGCACTTAAAAATAACAGCCGAGTAGTGCCGTTGATGTTCGATTCAAAGCCTGCATTCTTTAAAAGAAACGTACTTTACGTGGGCAAAGCCATTGATTTAAGGGAGTTCGAGGGGAAAAAAGCAGGGAGCGAAACTCAAAAACTCTTTACCGAGAAAATAGCGGATGAAATGAACGCACTGCTTGAAAAAGGCAGGAGAGAATACAAATGAAGTTTATCATTGCCGAAAGTGCGGGATTTTGCTTCGGCGTAAAAAAAGCGGTGGAAACCGTTGAAAACAGTATCGGAAAGTATGACAAACTTTATACTTACGGCGAAATAATACATAATCCGCAGGTTGTAAATCTCTTTAAGGAAAAGGGTGTTTATCCCATAAACAGCCCCGATGAGGCGGAAAAAGGCAGTACGGTAATAATCCGAAGTCACGGTGCACCGCAAAGTATTTTGGACGAATTTGAGCAAAAAGGCGTAAAAACCGTGGATGCAACCTGCCCTTTTGTAAAAAGAATACAAAAAATCGTGCAAAACGCTTTACAAAAAACGGATTTTATTGTTATAATAGGCGAGAAGTTTCATCCGGAAGTTATAGGCATTAACGGACATTGCCTCGATAAGGCGCACGTTATAAATTCCGCAAAAGAAGCGACGGAGTTGCCCGATACGGAAAAAGAAGTCGTTGCAGTTGTACAGACCACTGCTCGGAAAGAACTTTTTTGCGAAATATCGGACATACTTAAAAACAAATATAAGAATATCGAAATTTACGATACCATATGCGATGCTACGGTTATGCGCCAAAGGGAAGCGGAAGACATTGCAAAAAAATCGGATATTACGGTAGTTGTCGGCGGAAAACAGAGTTCAAATACCGCCAAACTGTATAAAATATGCAGTGAACAGTGCAAGAGAACCTATGCGGCGGAAACCGCAGACGAAGTTTCCGCCATTACAATACACAAAAACGATATCATAGGTGTGACCGCCGGTGCTTCCACGCCGGATGGGTTGATAAAGGAGGTTGTGGAGAGAATGAGCGAAAATGAAATTTTTGCCGAAGCACTGAGTTTTGAAGAGGAGATGGACAAAACTCTGGTGAAAATCCGCCCCGGTCAGGTGATCAAGGGCAAAGTCATCTACGTTAAAGACAATGAGGTTAGCGTGGATATCGGTTATAAAGCCGACGGAATAATTGCAAAAGAGGAACTTACGGCTTCCGGTGAAGAGGATCCTAAGGATCTGTTTAAAGAGAATGATGAGATCGACGTGGAAGTTCTCAAAGTAAATGACGGTAACGGCAACGTTATCCTTTCAAGAAAAAGAATTGTTGAACGCATTAAAGCAGACGCAACTCTTGCTACCGTTTCCAATGGAGAAATTTTTGAAGTAACCGTTAAGGAAGCAGTTAAGGGCGGACTTACCGCTGATTATGACGGCGTAAGAGTATTTATTCCCCGTTCGCAGATCAGAGCAAACGGCTATGCACACGATGTTGACCGTTACGTAGGTAAAACTCTCCGTGTACGTGCACTTGAAGTTGACAGCAAACATCACAAAATCGTTGCTACTCACGGTGCGGTAGTTGCCGAAGAAAAACAGGCTGCTTTTGAAGAGGCTTGGTCAAAACTTGCAGAGGGTGCAACCGTTAAAGGTGTTGTACGCAGGCTTACCGATTTCGGCGCATTTGTTGACGTTGGCGGAATTGACGGACTTGTACATATCGGCGACCTTGCTTGGTACCGTATTGCAAAACCCTCCGACGTACTTGCGGTAGGTGATGAAATCGAGGTAGTTATCCTTAACCTTGATAAGGAAACTCAAAGGATTTCGCTCGGATACAAACAACTTCAACCCAAACCTTGGGATCTTGCGGAGACCAAATATCCCGTTGATACTATCGTTAAGGGCACGGTTGTTCGCATTACCGCTTTCGGCGCTTTTGTAAATCTTGAACCCGGAATTGACGGTCTTGTTCATATTTCCGAAGTTTCAAACCGCTTTGTTGCAAAAGTTGACGAGGCAGTAAGAGTTGGCGATGAGATCGAAGCACTTGTTTTGGATGTTAATCCCGAAGAAAAGCGCATCAGCCTCAGCATTAAGGCACTCCTTGATGACGGTTCGGAAGATGTAGAGTACAACGAAGAAATCGTTGAGGACGAAGAAAACTGAATTCAGGCATAATTATGCACCCCGAAAGCGTTGCTTTCGGGGCTTTTTTTGTTGCAAAAACGGAAAACGCCGTATGTTTTCGGTGCGGAATAAAAATATGTTAGGCTAACGGGAGTTTCGGTAGGGAGAAACGATAAAAATGCAGGGAGAAAAAATTTTTTTAACGATGTAAGTTTTCAAAACGGATAGATGATAAAATGCGATGCAAATATACCCCACCAATACGGCAATTTTACGGTAAAGCAAAAATGTACTTTGAATTCGATTTATAAAAATCAGGGTGACGGGTGTTTTACAGAGGACAGGCAAATTTTTTTACCGTTGAAATGTGAAAGGCAAGAAAATGGGGAAATAGGAAAAACCGTAATGCAGTGGCAGGAGAGATAAAATGACAAAGAAAAAAGCAAAGAGAGAAAGTGAAAACCTTCTCTCTTTGCAATAAGAAGAACTTTTTAAAAAGAAAACTTAATCTTCGCTCTTTTTGAATACACCGAGTTTTGTAATTTGGAGTTTTTCCATATAATCGGTGGAGTTTAAGAAGAGTTTAACGTAACGGTAAGTGCCGTGGAGAGTATCGTAATAGGTGGAATACTTTCCGCCTACTGCAACTCTGCGACCTACTCGCTCGGTGAGCATCTCGTAATTTACACCGTCGTGAGAACCGAAAACTTTAAATTCGATAAACTGATAGTTTGCGTTGTTGGCATTAAGGTTAAGATAACCCAATTCCTGCTCCGAACCCAAATCGATAACAAACGTTTGGCTTACCTGAGGTGCAAAAGCACACCAATAAGTGTCGGGGTTGCCGTCGGTAAGGTTGCTTGCGGGATGTGCATCGTCTTCACTTGAAGCGGTAACTGTGATAGGAGTGATCTCATCACCGAGTTTTGCATCGGTGGGGGAAATAACAGGTGTGTCTACGGGATAGGGCTCTGTCTCGTAGGGACCCAAGTCTACGCAGTTAAGCAACAGCGTCCAGTCACGTTCCGAGGGAAGTTCGGGTACGCTTGCCGTTCCGTTTTCGGAGGTAACGGTATCGGGAAGATCCACAAATTTGCCGTTTATTGTATCAAACCAACGGGTCTGATATTTTGTGTTGGGTTTAAGACCCATAAGCATACCGCTTTCGTGGCACTTGCCGAAGAAATAGTACACGAGTACGTCATTGCCGTTGTGGGAAACGGCAACGCTCTTACGCATTTCAAAAGCACCCAACGTATGGTCGAAACTGGGCTCCAATTTGCTCCAACCTACGTATTCGTAGAATTTTTTAAGATAGGAAATCTCGGTGGAACCGGGTTTATCCATACCTATATACCAAGGCTCGGGTGAGTAGGAAAGCCAACCTTGGTCATCTCTTTGGTTCCAACCCATTGCCCAAATGCCCGTTACACCGTAGGTAAAGCCGGCACTGCCGTTCTGTACGGCTTGCCAAGCACCCATACGCGGAGCATCATAACCGTTGAAAGCACCGCAGTAAATGTCTTCGTACTGACATTCGGTTTCGATATAGGGCTTGATTTTTTCATTATTATAATAACTCTGATAGAATCTGCGAGGTTTAAGGGAGGGATATCCGCCGTGACCTGCCTGTAAAATCCAAACCTGATGCCAAGGAGAGTCGTCAAGTTCCCTTGCACGGTCATCGGAAGACTCAATAGGATACATATGTGCGCCGTTGGGACGGTGATATCCGTCAAGTTTGCTAACAAGTGCACCTACCTGTTTGTAAATTTCAAAGGTGTCAAAGCGTCTGTCGGTAATTTCCTGTCCCGTGATCCAAATAACGGGATAGCAAGCATAACGGGCAATGCAGTAGCGGGCAAAAGCAAGAATAGGTTTGGGATCACTGCCGTAGCGACCGATAGAGCTTACGTGCACGCCGAATCCCATTGCCACGGTAATGCCGATTGAAGCAAGGTATTCGATCATAACGTCCATAGTTTCGTTAAATGCCTGAGGATTGATAAGCGTGTATTTTTCCGTCCACCAATGGTGTACTCGCTTGTTTCCTCCGCCGTCGGACTCAGCTGAATCAAAATAAGTCTGATAAACGTTAAAGCCCTTTTTCTTTCTGTCGTCGGCAAGGTGTTTAAACTGATTACCGCAGTTGCAGCCGGGGTAGTTGCACTCGTGCAAACGCTCAAAGTCGGGCATCTGCCAATGGGTATCGCCTATGTAGAAGAAAGGCGTTCCGTCGGCGTAAACAAGGTGACGGCAATTCTCTTTTACAGTAACGTAACCGTGCTCTTCAAGTTCGGTTTCGGGAGTGGCGGTAAGAGCATTTACCGTACCTGCATCGGTAAGGGAAGCGTTTTCACTGTCGGAACAGGTTACGGTGTAGGTCCACTCGCCTGCTTCGTCAGGTGAAAAACGTACTTTCCACTCATCGTTTCCGTTCCAGAAACCGGGGAGAGAAACCTGTTTTCCGCTTTTTGCGTGGGTAAATACCGCATCGATTTCCACGTCAAGGAAAGGATTGGCGTAGGTCTTGGTGCTGTGCAAAACAACTTCGCAACGTTTAAAGACCTTAACTTCGAGATTCATTTTAATTTCCTCCTGATATACGCATTTTAGCGTATTTTCGGGCAAATAGTTTCCCGATTTGATTGCGATGTTCATTACATCTGTGTGTATTGTAACATATCCACCGATATATTACAACTGAAAAATGCACTTTTTTTGAAAATTTTTCAAAAAAGCGGAACCACGTCTTCTTTCTGCCGCGTCATCCATTTTCCGCCGGTGAAATCGGGTACTTCCTGTACTGCACCGCCCATAGCAACGGATTTTTCCGACAGTGGAGATATCGCCGCCCAAAGGGCACCGTCGTAAACATCTATGGGCATAGGCTTGCATTCTTTTAAAGCGTCGAAAAATGCTTTGTAGCAAAACCAATCCATACCGCCGTGACCCTTGCGTCTGTCTTCCGCAGTGACGTTTTTCCAAATATCGGGGCGGAGGGAAGCAAAATCGGAAGCGTTGTTAAGCACTTTTTCGGTATGTTCCGCAGGCGACCAATATTCTTTGTCATCGTCAAAGAAGAAAGAGTTCGTGTCCATAAAATACGAACCTTTTGTTCCTCTTACGGTAAATGAACGGGAATAGGAACGGGGGAGAGTGGTATCGAGTGTAAGGCGGATAAGCGTGCCGTCGGAGCATTTAAGCAGAGTTTCCACTATATCGCCCTGTAAAAAATCGGTATTGAGCATTTCTTCGGTGGCGTCTTCACGGGAAGATATATATTCTTTAAGGCCTGCCGATTTTGACGCAAAAGACGAAAGGGAAACTATCCTGTTGCCCCTGTTTATGTTAAGCAAACGGGCGATAGGCCCCAGTTCGTGGGTAGGGTAGTTTTCAAGACACCTGTTTTTATAGTTATCAAACCGATAATGCCTGTTTTTGTGCCCGTAGGCGATTTCTTCTCTTAAATCGTGCCCGTATGCGCCCGAGCAGGCAACCACTGTGCCCAATTTTCCTCGGCGTACAAGGCTTGTGGCAAGCAGTTCTTCCTCGCCGTAACAGCAGTTTTCCAAAAACATATAGGGTGTGGAAGTTTTCTCCTGTGTACGTACAAGTTTAAAGCAGTTTTCCAAACTGTATTCTCCGCCAACTTCACAGCCAACGGGAATACCCTTTTCCATTGCGTAAACGGCTATTTCGCAATGGGTTTCCCAAGAAGTGAAAATGAGCGTTGCATCGAGATTTCCTACCGAAAGCGCCTGACGGTAATCGGTGAAGACTTTCGGCGCAAAGCCGAAACTTATGCAGTCTTTTTCCGCCGAAAAAGCACGGTCTTCATACTTATCGCAGACGGAAACTATATTTATTTCTTTCATTTTTGCCAAAACGTGGGTGGTTACTTCACGGCCTCGACAGCCGTAACCGATAATTGCTATGTTCATTTTTTTGTTCTCCTTTTTCTATATTATAACTTATGAAAAGCAAAATATCAACGGTAAAAATCAATTTTTACATAAAGCAAAGAAGAACTTACCGAAATTTACGGATTTTATCTGCGGAGAATGCCGAAAAAAAGCAAAAAATCAAGTATTTGCAAATTTATGCTTGAAAAAAATCGAAAAGCGTGTATAATAAAGTAAATAAATAACGGAGGATTATAAAATGAGCCAGTTACATATTATCGACCATCCCCTTGTACAGCACAAACTTACAATAATGAGAGAGATACAGACAGGACCCAAAGATTTCAGAGAACTGCTTAATGAAATCACCACGCTTATGGGATATGAGATCACCCGTGATTTTCCCCTTTGCGACCGTGAAATAGATACGCCCCTTTGCAAAACCGTAGGCAAGACCATTGACGGCAAAAAAGTTGCAATTGTTCCCATACTCAGGGCAGGTCTCGGTATGGTTGACGGTCTGCTTTCCCT
>CAZBLS010000005.1:0-42325 GCA_964492705.1 uncultured Oscillospiraceae bacterium
GTTAAAAAATAATTACGTAAAACCTTTGACATTGCAGTGGAATTATGCTAAAATATAATTGCAAGAAATACAAAGTATTTATGCAAATATTGCGTTTTTGACAACATAAAGAGGGGTCACACAAAAATATTTTGCATTTTTATTCAGTGATTCTTGCATTTGGATTTTTTGTTTTAAAGCAAAAAAAGCAGGGAGGCGATTTGAACAGAAGATTTCCTGCGGAAAAAGAAAATCTGAAACTTAAAGTGCAAAAAGTTAAAAAATAATTACGTAAAACCTTTGACATTGCAGTGGAATTATGCTAAAATACTTTTAGTGTTGCGGAAAATGCAATATGGTGTTCCAAACACCGCAAAAGGCATTGCTTTCGCAAATTAAACTACGGTTTACTGATTTAGGGGGAAAAAACCATGGCTTTATCCAAAGAACAGAAGCAGGCTGCTTTTGAGGATCTTGCCCGTTTTATCGAGGCGCACGCCGACGATAGAGGCAAGATGATGCCCATTATGCAGTATGCGCAAAAAATCTTCGGCTGTGTTTCGCTTGAAGTGCAGGAATTTATTTCCGAAAAAACAGGCGTTTCCGTTGCCGAAATTTACGGCATTGCGACTTTTTACGCACAGTTCACACTTGAACCCAAGGGTGACCACGTAATAAGCGTTTGCCAAGGAACCGCGTGCTACGTTAAAGGCGGTGCCGCCGTGCTCGACGAGGTAAAAAAGATACTCGGTATACAGGCAGGGCAGACCACGCCCGACGGCAAATTTTCAATACAGGATACAAGATGCCTCGGCTGTTGCGGTCTTGCTCCGGTTATGACCGTTAACGACGACGTATACGGCCGTCTTACACCGGGTGAAGTCAAAGGTATTTTGGAAAAATACAGTTAAGGTGCGTTTATGACGGTTAGCGAATGTGCGGTAAAGTGTGAGGCGAATACGTTAAGCAAGGGGGACGGAGAAATAACTTCCTTCTTTGCCTGTGACCTGTTAAGTCACGCACTTGCCCGTGCGAAAAAGGGATGTGCCCTTATTACGGTCATCGCAAACGAAAATGTACTTGCGGCGGCTAAACTCAAAAATGCTTCCTGCGTTATTTTCTCCGACGGCATTTTGCCGGAGGACAGTGTAATATTATGCGCGCAAAGAGAAAATATACCGCTTCTTGCAACAGAACTCAGTACGTTTGAAGTGTGCAAAAGGGTTTCGCAATGAGAGAAATAGCACTTTTTATGTTAGACGTTGCCGAAAATTCTCTCCGTGCCGGTTCAACGGTAACAAAAATAACCCTTACGGAAGAGAAAAACACAGTGACCCTTGAAATTAAAGATAACGGTTGCGGTATGGACGGAGAAACACTGTCACGTATTGCGGATCCGTTCTTTTCCACAAAGGGGAAAATAGGGTTGGGTGTAGCACTGCTTAAAAGTTCGGCAGAGAGAACAGGCGGAAAGTTTTCCGTAACTTCTCGAAAAAACAGGGGCACGACCGTTACGGCTGTATTCAATAAAGAACATATAGACTGTCCGCCCGTAGGAGATACCGTTTCGGCATTGGCGGTGCTTGCCGCAAGCGAGTGCAGAATACTGTATACTCACACAAAAGGCGGAAGATCGGTACAACTTGATACTGAAAAATTTTCGGAAGAAAATTCCGGTTGCGGAAAAATAATATCCGTAAAAAATTATCTGCATAGTCAGTATGCGGAATTTAACTGATAAATTGAAAGGATCGGCACTATGAATTCAGTAGCAGAACTTCTTGAAATTAAAGAAAAGATGAAAAACGAAGTGGTTCTCCGAGAGGGCGTAGGCAAGGTGAGAGTTGTTGTTGCAATGGGAACCTGCGGTATCGCTTCCGGTGCAAGGGAAACCCTCAATGCTTTTGTTCAGCAGACGTTTGAAGCAGGTCTTGCAGGCAAAGTTACCGTTACCCAAACTGGTTGCATCGGCAACTGTGAGGCAGAACCTACCGTTGAAGTTTTCGAAAACGGCAAGGATACGGTAACGTACGTAAATCTTACGGCAGACAAAGTAAAAACCGTTGTTGAAAAGCACCTTGTCGGCGGTGAACCCGTAGCGGAATTTACCGCTCAAAAGGCTTGATTTTGGAGGAAAAAGAAAATGATCCGTACTCACGTACTTATTTGCGGAGGTACAGGCTGTACCTCATCGGGAAGCAAAAAAATACAGGATGCGTTTAATGAAAACGTAGCCTTATGCGGTCTTGAAAACGAAGTAAAGATCGTACAGACAGGATGTTTCGGTCTTTGTGCTTTGGGACCTGTTGTTATCGTATACCCCGACGGTACTTTTTACAGCAGGGTAACTCCCGAAGACGTTAAAGAGATCGTTGAAGAGCACTTGCTTAAAGGCAGGGTAGTGGAACGTCTTGTATATAACGATACAGGTAATTCCGAACCCGAAATTCCGGGTAATATTTCCCTTGGTGACACGGCGTTTTACAAGACGCAAAAGCGTGTTGTTTTGCGCAACTGCGGAGTTATAGATCCGGAAAACATAGAAGAATATATTGCAAGAGACGGATATATGGGTCTTGCAAAGGCTCTTACCGAAATGACTCCGCAGGGCGTTATCGATACGGTAAGTAAATCCGGTCTTCGCGGAAGAGGCGGCGGAGGATTCCCCACGGGAAGAAAATGGTCTCTTTGCGCTCCCAATAAAGCACCGCAGAAATACGTTGTGTGCAATGCCGACGAGGGTGACCCAGGTGCATTTATGGACCGTTCCGTTTTGGAGGGCGACCCCCACTGCATAATCGAGGGTATGGCGCTTGCAGGCTATGCAATCGGTGCAACAAAAGGTTACGTTTACGTACGTGCCGAATATCCCATTGCCGTAAAACGCTTGCAGATAGCCATTGATCAGGCTAAGGAATACGGACTTTTAGGCAAAAATATTTTCGGTTCGGGATTTGATTTCGACCTTGAAATCCGCTTGGGCGCAGGCGCATTCGTTTGCGGTGAAGAAACCGCACTTATGACTTCCATAGAGGGCAAGAGGGGTGAACCCCGTCCCCGTCCGCCATATCCTGCGGTAAAAGGTTTGTACGAATCACCCACCGTTGAAAACAACGTTGAAACTTTTGCAAACGTTGCACAGATAATTCTTAAAGGCGACGAATGGTTCCGTTCAATGGGTACTGAAAAATCCACGGGAACAAAAATATTCGCTTTGGGCGGTAAAATCAAACATACGGGACTTGTTGAGATACCTATGGGTACGCCTCTTTCCGAAATCATATACAATATCGGCGGAGGAATACCCGACGGCAAAAAGTTCAAAGCCGTGCAGACGGGCGGTCCCTCGGGCGGATGCATACCCGCTTCGCTTATAGATACTCCCGTTGATTACGATTCACTTATCGCAATCGGCTCAATGATGGGGTCGGGCGGAATGATAGTTATGGACGAAGACAACTGTATGGTTGACATAGCAAAATTCTTCCTTGAATTTATCGTTGACGAGTCTTGCGGAAAATGTACTCCCTGCCGTATCGGTACTCGCCGTATGCTTGAATTGCTTGATAAGATAACTTCGGGCAAGGGCGAAGACGGAGATATCGAAAAACTCGAAAGTCTTGCCAATACCATTAAGGCATCGTCCCTTTGCGGTCTCGGACAGACTGCTCCCAACCCCGTACTTTCCACGCTTCATTTCTTCCGTGATGAGTACGAAGCGCACATTTACAAAAAAGAATGTCCTGCCCACTACTGCAAGGCTTTTGCAAAATATACCATCGACGCCGATAAGTGCAAAGGATGTACTCTTTGTGCACGTAACTGCCCCGTTGGAGCGATCTCGGGTTCGGTTAAAAATCCTCACGTTATCGATACCGCAAAATGTATTAAGTGCGGTGCCTGCATGAGCGGATGTAAATTCGGCGCTATCGAGATAAAGTAAGAGTGGGAGGAACATAAAAATGGAAACAAAAATGATTACCTTAACCGTTGACGGCGTGTCCGTTACCGTTCCCGAGGGAACGACCGTTCTTGAAGCCGCAAAAACGGCGAAAATAACAATTCCCACCCTTTGCTACCTTAAAGGTGTAAATCAGATAGGTGCTTGCCGTATCTGTATGGTTGAAATCGAGGGCGCAAGAGGTCTTGCGGCGGCGTGCGTTATGCCTGCCGGCGAGGGAATGAAAGTTAAAACAAATACGCCCCGTTTGCGTCAGGTAAGAAAGGATAACCTTGAACTTCTTCTTTCAAACCACAATAGGGAATGTACATCCTGCGTGCGTTCGGGTTCCTGCGAATTGCAGGCTTTGGCGAACGAGTACGGTATAACCGATATTCGCTATGAGGGCGAAAAGACTTTTTCACCGAAAGATATAGACGACGTTTCGCCGTCCATCGTGCGTGATAACAGCAAGTGTATTCACTGTCGCAGATGTATAGCAACCTGTCAAAACGTTCAAAAGATAGGCGCTATCGGTATGAGCAAACGCGGATTTAAATCAACCGTAGGCCCCGCATTCGGCGTTTCCCTTGCGGACTCTCCCTGCGTGAACTGCGGACAGTGTATCGAGGCTTGCCCCGTCGGCGCTCTTCATGAAAAGAGCGAGATAGATAACGTTTGGGAAGCACTTGCCGATCCGGATAAATTCGTTTGCGTTCAGCCTGCACCTGCGGTAAGAGCATCCTTGGGCGAAGAATTCGGTATGCCCATAGGTACGGGCGTTACGGGCAAAATGGTTGCTTCGATGCGCAGACTCGGCTTCGATAAAGTATTCGATACCGATTTCGGCGCAGACCTTACCATTATGGAAGAGGGAACCGAACTTCTCGGAAGAATGAATAACGGCGGAGTTCTGCCGATGATAACTTCCTGTTCTCCCGGATGGATAACTTATTGCGAAAAATTCTTCCCCGAATTTATTCCCAATCTGTCGTCCTGCAAATCGCCTCACGAAATGACGGGCGCAATGATAAAATCCTACTATGCCGAAAAAGAGGGCATAGACCCTGCAAATATTTATGTTGTTTCGGTAATGCCTTGCACGGCTAAAAAGTACGAGGCACAGCGTCCCGAACTTGTTACCAACGGTTTGCGTGACGTGGATGCGGTACTTACCGTCAGAGAATACGCAAAAATGGTTAAAACCGCAGGTATCGACTTTGTGGATCTTGATGACGAAGATTTTGACAGCATTTTGGGCGAATCCACAGGTGCGAGTGTAATTTTCGGCGCAACGGGCGGTGTTATGGAAGCGGCATTGCGTACCGTTTACGAAAAAGTAACGGGCAAAACTCTTAAAAACGTTGAGTTTAACGACGTAAGAGGTTTTGAGGGTATAAAAGAGGCTGAAATAGACCTTAACGGAACAAAGATAAACGTTGCCGTTGCTCATGGAACGGGTAATGCGGAAAAACTGCTTAAAGCAATTAAAGCAGGTGAAAAGAATTATGCGTTTATAGAGGTTATGTGTTGCCCCGGCGGATGCATTACGGGCGGAGGACAGCCCATAGTAAACGCAAAAACGCTTATGAGCGTAAACGTTAAGGAACTTAGGGCAAAGGTTCTCTACAATGAAGATGCTTCAAAGGCAAAGCGCAAATCTCACGAAAATGCGGAGGTTACCGCACTTTACAAAGAGTATTTGGGTGAACCTAACAGTCATAAAGCCCACGAGTTGCTCCATACGGCTTATACGGCTAAACCGAAATTCAATAAATAAACCGAAAAAATTCGCAGTACCCCAAAAGCGTTTGGCTTTTGGGGTATGTGACGTTTTAAAGGGATACGACAAAATTTGCAAAAAACAGACAGAGGTATTTATGAAAAAACTTATTTTATTTGCAATATGTTTGATTACAGCAGTATCTTTTGTTGCTTGCGGTGACAACGGCGATTCAACCGTTCAGGGCGGAGAGAGCGGACAGCAAGGAACGGCAGATACAAATATTACGTCTTCACCCGATAAAAAAGACGAAAACGGCGAAAATAACGGAAACAACGTGATCGGCGAAAGTGAAAAAGTTATTATATCCGAAGCGGTCAAACCTGCAAACGGAACGCTTTCCGACAGCGGTGCGGACTATGAAACTTATTTGATTGAAAATATAAGTTACGAAGAAGTAATGAATTATGAGAGTAAGTTGAGAAAAGGGGGATTTTATATTCAAGGTACGTCTTACGGCTACGACAGAGAAGCGGACGGACTGAAATATGAAATTACGTACAAATTTAATTATAAAGGCACGGCATACGTAACAAATTACGATCAGTTTGAAGAGCGTGTTGCCAAGGGTGAGAAAGATTACGGTGATCTTACCGTTACCGTAAGGGCAAGAAATTTGGACGGGTACAATCTTCCCGAACTCCCCAAAGAGAATTGGAGCATTCAGGACGGTGCGATAAAAGGCGTGGTTTACCAAAAATTGAGCACGTATGAAAATTGCGGAAGAGAAACACGCAAAAATATGGCAATGGACTATGTGAAAGAACTTAAAGCAAGCGGTTACACCGTGAATGCGGAAGAATTTCCCAACGGCAAAGAGGGAAAATACGTTACGGGATATATTCCCCTGTATTACTATTACGCCGAGGACGAAAACAAAAACAGTGTAAAAGTGGTTGTAAGTTCCGATGAAAACGTACCCACATCTCTTGTGGGCGTAACAAGCGACGAATGGGCGCAAATAGAAGTTACGTTCAAAAAAGGCGAATAAACAGGCTACATAAAAATACCGTCTGCTTAAATGCAGGCGGTTTTGCATATTTTTTGGAGTTTTAAGGGAAAGATACCATGAGGTTTAAACGGATATTTTCGGCATAGGTGTTTTCTTAAAATAGCGGTTTTGCATTTTAGGGAAAACGGTATGCAACTCCAAACGGGGAATATCAAATAAGCACCGTAACCGCCCGCATTAACTGTTTTATCCTCAATCGCAACTTCGGTAATACCGTTCGTCTTTTCCAAACCGCTTTTATATTTTTTCGGCACAAAAAAAGAATTTAAACTTGTTGCGGTTTAAATTCTTTTTGAGTTTAATTGATTTTTACAGCATCGTTCTGTTTCCCGGACGGGATGAAGCGGGTTTTTTTCTTGTAACGTTGCGCTGACGGGAACGGATGCGTTTTGCACGGTGCCTGCGTATGGAAACGGCAATCCAAACAAGCAGTACAAGGGCAAGGACGGAAATAAACGGAATGAGGAAATACTTGTTGGTTAAAAATCCGAACGATATTCTTATTTTTCCCTTTATGCCCAAGGAAACAAGGTCGGGAACTGCACTGTTTGCACTGTCCACGGTACGGGTGGCATATGCACGGGATGTGTAAATAACTTCGCTGTTATAAACAAATTCCACGTTGCCCACATAATCGCCCGAGATAACGGGCGCAACTACGGTAGGGTAGCGAACCGTTATAACGTTTGTCTGAAAAGTACGGATCTTTGAACTTTCATCCTTTGAAACGGTCATAAAAGAGCCGTTTTCGTCGGGTTCGAGATAAAGTTCCAACTGTCCGTTGGATTTGTCCTCGGGGTCGGCATTGACAACGTCAACAACTACTCTTTTTGAGGGGAAAATTTCGTTTTGGTCAAAAGTATCAAAGGAATTAAGACCGTATGAGAAGAGTTTTACGGTGTCACTGTCACGGGAACCTTGGTCGGAAAAAGCAACGATCGCAATAAGATGTCTGCCGTTCTTTTCAAGATAACTTGCAAGGCAGTTGCCTGCGAGGGATGTGTAGCCTGTTTTTATGCCTTTTAATCCGTCAAGGTGCGCCTGCGTGTTGGGATTGAGCATTGTATTGGTGTTGTAGTACACCAATTCTTTTTTGTCGTTCATATTTCCGCCGGAATACACCGAGGCGGTATATTTGTACGATGAAAACACTTCCACAAGTTCGGGGACGGAACACAGTTTTTTTGCCAAAAGCGAAAGATCGTACACGGTGGTATAGTGTCCGTCAATGTCAAAGCCGTGAGCATTTACGTAATGGGTGCCCGTCATACCTAACTTTTCGGCGGATTTGTTCATAAGTTCGGCAAAGGAGTCTTCACTTCCCGAGGTAGCGTATGCAAGGCATTTTGCCGCATCGTTTCCGCTGGGCAACATCATAGCGTAAAGCAGATCTCGGTAAGAGATCATATCACCGTCACAAAGGTTTGCACTTGAAGAACCTGCGGGCACGTCAATCATTTCAGCCGTTACGGAAACGTATTCGTCCAAACGGTCAACGTTCTGCTCGTATGCAACAAGCAATGTCATCATCTTTGTAAGGCTTGCAGGGCGTATTCGGTCGTTAATGCTCTTGCGGTAAAGTACAGTATCGGTATCTGCGTCAAGCAGAATAGCATAACGGGCGGTTAGCCCAAGCGCCTTGCCGTTTGAGATATCGGTGTATGCCGAAGCATTAAAACCGAAAAGGGAAACTGACAGCGTAAATATAATAAGTAACAGTGCTGAAATCTTGCGTTTCAAAATATTTTGACCTCACAGTAATCCAATATAAAATAAGTATAAATGAATATCGGCAAACAGTCAAGCAAAAGTCTGTTTTCCTAAACCTTTTATCGGGTATTTTATGTTGATTTTTAGCAAACTTCGTGATACAATAATTAAACGGGAAATAATTTTCTTACGGAGGCGTGTATGGCAAAGGTACTTATTGTTGACGACGAACCGATGATAGTTAAAGGTTTGAAATTCAGCCTTGAACAGGACGGGTACGAAACCGAAAGCGTGGGCGACGGTGCGGAAGCCCTTAAAAAAATAAAAAAAGGCAATTACGATATAGTTCTTTTGGATCTTATGTTGCCGAGTATGAGCGGAGAAGAAGTTTGTAAAAAAGTCAGGGAAAAATCTATGATTCCCATAATTATGCTTACCGCAAAGGGTGCGGATGAGGACAAGATATCGGGGCTTGATTACGGTGCCGACGATTATATGGTCAAACCGTTTAATATTGCGGAACTGAAAATGCGTATGCGTAATCTTTTGCGTAGGTCTGCGCCTGCCGACGGAAGTATAATAAAGAAAAAAGACCTTGTTATAAACAAAGTAAAACGTACGGTTTTCAGAGGTGAAGACGAAATCGAACTTACTGCAAAGGAATTTGATATATTTCTGTTACTTGTTACAAATCCCGGAAAAGTATTTTCGAGAAAAGATTTGCTGAAAATAGTGTGGAAAGGATTTTCGGGTGACGACCGCACGGTGGATGTACATATAAGGCGGTTGCGCAGTAAAATAGAAAAAGATCCGCACTCCGAAGAGTATATTTTTACAAAATGGGGAGTAGGGTATTATTTTGCGGAAAACTAAGTTGGGTTTAAATGCGGTATTGGGTATCACGTATACCGCAATAGTAGTGGTTGCCCTTGCGGTGATAACGGTTTCGGTATGCACGTATTTGGGCAAATATTTTCTGTCTGCACGGCAGGCGGAACAGGCACAGCGTATAGAAAACTGCGCAAATGCCCTTGTGCGCTATACCGAAGCAAAGGATTCGGACGGTATTTACGGCATAATATCTTCCTGCGGAGTGGAAGCCAACGGCAGAGTTTTGTTTATTGACGGTTCGGGTACTGTGCAATCGGACAGTTTTTGTTTGCTTAACGGCACAAAACCCCAAAGTGACGAGATAAGCCAAGTGCTTTCGGGGAAAACCGACTTTGCCGTGGGGTACAGGAAAGTAAAACTTCCGGAAACCGCCGTTACGGGCGGAAACGAATACGTAAACGGCGACACACGCACCTGTTGGACGGGGTATTATGCACACTCGGTTATCAATGGCGGAAAACAGGAGGGCGTACTGTTACTTGCGGCGCCCGTGCAGGACATTGTTGACCGTGTGGATCAGGTTTTCGGCGGACTTGCGATATTCGACGGGCTGTTTATCATAGTTGCGGTAGCAATAACTTTTTATATGAGTAATGCCATAACCGTATCGGTGCGCAGGTTTAACCGAGCCATATCGAAGATGAGTAAAGGCGATTTTTCCGTAAGGGTTGACGAAAACGAAATTGCGGAGTTCGGTGACCTTGCAAGGTCATTTAACTCTATGAGCGAAAGGCTTGAAGATCTTGATTCTTCCCGAAGCCGTTTCGTTTCCGATGCTTCTCACGAACTTAAAACGCCCCTCGCTTCAATGAAGATACTCTCCGAATCTCTTTTGGGACAGGAGGAAGTACCCAAGGAACTTTACCGTGAATTTTTGGGTGATATCAACAGTGAGGTTGACAGGCTTTCCCTTGTAATAAACGATCTGCTGACGCTTGTTAAGACCGATAACGGTATGGAAACGCTTGTGATAGCCGATGTGGAACTGGGAGAACTTATAAAGCGCATTTCCGTTACGGTTTTGCCCCTTGCGCAGAAGAAGCATATAACGGTTTCGTATAAATATACCGACGTTACTGTTAAAGCGGACGAATTGCGTATGCAACAACTGTTTACAAATCTTATCGACAATGCCATAAAATATTCGCCCGAGAACACTACGGTAACCGTTGATTTAAGTAAAACTTCCGACAGTGCGGTGGTTTCGGTGGCAGATGAGGGAATAGGCATTTCAAGTGAACATTTGCCTCACGTATTTGAAAGATTTTACCGTGTGGATAAGGCTCGTTCAAGGCAGAGCGGAGGTACGGGACTCGGACTTTCCATAGTAAAACAGATCGTGGACAGGCACGGCGGAGACATTACCGTTGAAAGTGAAAAAGGCAAGGGAACGGTGTTTACCGTAAAAATTCCCATCAACGGCAAGAACAACTGAAAGGACGCATATAAATGAAAAAAATTGCGGCGATAATCTGCGCAGGACTGATCTTGTGCGGTTGCACAAGCGGATATATAAAGAAAAACGGCGGAGACGGGATATCTCCCGTACAGGACGGAGCGAATTATATGACGTCTTCCACAATGCCGTTGTATTTCAGATACTACACCGAACCGATGCTTATAAGAAATTCGGTGAATATTGACGTAACGTCACAGCAGTTGCCGGAATACTATGCCGTTTCTGCGCTTATTTCCGGTATATCGGGGGACAGACGGGAATCTCAAAAATGCTTCGGAAAAAATACGGCACTTGTGTCGGTAACGGAGGGCGACGGCGTGCTTTACGTGACGCTCGGCGACGGATTTTTGACCGATACCAAGACCGATGACGATGCAAAAACCAGAGAAAACAGAAAAATTGCACTGTATTCGGTGGTAAATACCGTGGTGGAAATGGGCAGTTTTTCGGGTGTGCAGTTTTATTTGAGAAATACTTCCGCAAACGTAAACTACCGTCCCGATACCTATGAAATGGGACTTACCGACAATCCCGCAGAAAGTACGGTTTTGGGCGTTTTAACAAGGAATACGTCGCTTATTCTCACACCGTCCAACACGGTAAGCACGGCGCTTAATCACTATGCAAACAGGGATTGGGAAAAATTCTATCTGTATATCGGTTCGGAGGGAACATTGCCTTTGCAGGAAGAATTGGCGGCGGACCTTGATTACCTTGCCCTCACTTTGCGTGATATTACTTCCGAAGCAAATTATACTGTTTCCGAAAACGGAAAGACGGCAACGGTAATAGCGTCTTTTAGGGTTCGCAGTGAAAACAGAGGATATGCATTAAACGACGTTCCGCTGAAAGTTATCAATAAAAACGGGGTATGGCTTATGGATTACGGTACTTTTGCGGGATATTTAGGGGTGGAAAGTTGAAAAAGTTCGCTTCTTTTTTACTTGTGATTTGCTTAATGCTTTTGTGCGCCTGCAAAACGGAGGACGGCACCCGTAGGATAGAGCAGGGTTACAGCGATTACGAAACGGGTGCGCCTTTACCCCGTGCTGTAACGCTGTATTACGGCGAAAACGGCAGAATTCTCGCATTTTCGGGACAGGTGGTTTCCGATGGGCTCGTTTTTAAGGACGTAATGGAACTGTTGCTTTCGGGAACAGACGGTTATAAGTCTTCTTTTCCGGACGATGTGCAACTGCGAAGCGTTACTCTTATGCAAAACGTTTTGTATATTGACCTTTCAGAACGCTTTTTGAATATGTCTACCGAATCGCTATTTGAGTGTTTGGCGGTAATGACCCACACTTTTTGCGCATTTTCACAGGTGGATTTTATAAACGTAACGGTAGAGGGCAGGCAACTTACTGCGCCCGAAAACGGAAAACCCATAATGCTTTTGTCGGAAAAGAGCGGTTCGCCTGCGGAACTTGCAGGCAGATACCGTCAGATGATTGCAGTTGAAAATATTTATACCGCAGTGTACGTTCGGGACCAAAAGAACACCTGCACCGTGCCCGAAAACGTCAGTGTAACCGTAACGGACGGCGATTATGCATCGGCACTTGCCCGAGCAACCGTTACCGCCGAGGACGGCTTTTTCGAGGACGGATTTTCTCTTGACGGGCAACCGGAATATGAGGACGGCACGGTAAAGGTTAATTTGATTGCGCCGAGCGATTGGAAGGAAGAAAATAATTGGCTGGGTGCGGAGGCTATGGCAAACACGCTTTCCTGCCTGTACCCCGACGCACTTTCCCTTACGCTGAAAATATCGGACAGGGAACAGAATGAAATTACAGAGAAGAATGTAAAAATAACGGATGCTTTTTCCGCAGTACGGTGGCAAGTGCCCATTACCGTACCCTCGGCAGGCGGAAAGATATCTTCATCATATATGTCCGCAGTACCCGTTTCCGACGGAGAACTTGTTAATTTCTTAAATTCCTATATATCGGCGGTTGCACCCAATCTGTCCGGAAATGCGGTAAATGCTGTTAACGTCAGGGGAAATACGGTTATTGTGGACTTGGGAAACGAATATTTTGAGTATTACGGCGAACTTTCGCCGAAAGACGAATACGCAACGGCCTATGCTCTTATAAACACGGTGTGCGCATATACCGAGACAAACGAAGCACTTATATTGGAGGATCACCGATTGCGCAAAACTTTTTCGGGCAATATTGCCCTTGACAGACCTCTTTTGGCTTTGCCCGAAAAATTCACAGGGGCGTTAAAGTGAAAAAAAGATTTTTCGTGTCCGTTTTTATCGGCGTTATCTTTACCGTTATTGCAATAGAATTTTTGCCTTACGGCGCAATATTGGGCGGAGTCCTTGCCGTACTGTGCGTAGTCGGAGCACTGATAAAAAAAGATTATCTGCCGATTATCGCAACGTGCATACTTTGTCTTGTAACTTGCATATGTGCTTCAAAAAATTACGTATATATCGGATATAAGGCAATACCTTTCGGCGAGGGTTGGGGGAACGTCGAGAAGAGCAACGAAACTTATATATATTTAAAAGACGTAAAGGTACTTGACGGGAAAAAAGTAAAAAAGGCAGGGAAAGTGCGCCTTGTCTATGACGGCAGTGATTTTGAATGCGGTGATACCGTTAAGTTTACGGGCGAATTTATACCGTTTTCGTTAAACGGCACGGTACAGGAAACACTTACTTACGTTGCGGACGGTTACAGTTATAAAGTAAAAGCCGTCGGTGTGGAAAAGACGGGGCATAAGACGGGGATAGACGAATTCTTTTCGAAAATAAGGAACGGTATATATTATAAAGTCGCATCGGTAATGGAAGACAAGGATACCGCGGCGGTAATGTACGCTATGTTCACAGGGGACAGGCAGTACGTACCGTCCTATGTATACAGCTTGTTTGCATCCGGCGGAGTTGCCCATCTTTTGGCGGTGTCGGGGCTTCATCTTTCGGTATTGCTTTCCTTTGTGACGCTTTTGCTTGATAAAATGCATATAAGACCTTTGATAAAATGCTTGCTTTCGGGAATGTTTTTGGTGTTTTACACGTTGCTTACGGGATTTTCAACGTCGGTGGTCCGTGCTGCGATTATGTCCTATACGGCAATGTGCGCATCTTCTTCGGGTATGAGATATGACCCGTTAAACGCACTGTGCTTTGCGGGAAGCGCAATACTTGCCGTTAATCCGTACAGGCTGTTTGACCTTTCGTTTCAACTGTCATTTGCATCCTGTTTCGGAATAATTGCCTTTTATAAACCGGAAAAAACGTTAAAGAGAAATCTTTTGAGTTCTCCCTTAAAACTTACGGGCTCGGCAACACTGGGAACATTGCCCATTGTGCTTTACAGGGTAGGCACGGTATCGTCGGTAACGTTGGCGGGAAACTTCGTGCTTGTTCCTCTTGCCACGCTGTCGCTTAATTTGCTCTTTGTCTGCCTTATACTGTCGTTTATTCTTCCTTTTTTAAAGTTTATCCTGTATCTGCCCTACTGCACGGGCTATGCTACCTTGCAAACCGTGCGCTTTTTCGGCGGATTCAGAATGTTTTCCTTTTGCGGAATAAACGGACTTGCCGTTATCGGACTTTTTGCACTGCTTGCTTTCTTTTCCCGTTTTTGCACTGTCAATCGCAAAATAAAGGGTAAAGTTGCGGTTTTATGCGTGCTTGCGTGGGGAATTTCGGTAATTGTAAGCGGAGTAATATACCGTTCTTCGTCAAAAGTGACGGTGGTCAGCCAAAGCGATGGGCATTTGTTTGCATATGTTGAGCAAAGCGGAAATTATGCGGTGGGTTTTGAGTCCACGGCTGACGAAAAGCAGTTTGTTCAATATAATATCGGATACCTTGACGGCGCAGTCGTATTAAATGAAAAGGACGTAAAAGGGATAACGGGATTGCGCAATATGAGCATTCCCGTAGATACGGTGTACTGTAACGGTAAGTATTCGGTGCCCGAAATCGAGGGGCAGAAAAACGTAAACGCCGATACCGTTAAAATGGGCGACGGCAAACTGACTTTCGTTGACGGAGGTGCGGTGTACCGTTTTAGAGGATGCAGTGTGTTTTTCTCTGACGGAAGCGTGCAACCGCTCCCTGAATGCGATATAGCGGTATTTGAAAACGGCACCGTTTACGATATTAAGAACGGTATAAAATTTGCCTCCGACGGAGGAGAGAATATAACGGTGAAAATACAAAACGGTTACGTTATAAAAGGAGGCGAAGTAAGTGAAATACAATGATTTTTTCAAAGAACTGAAAAACGGCGTAATTGCACCCGTATATCTGTTTACGGGCGAAGAAAAGTTCGTGATGCAAAGTGCGCTGAAACAGCTTACGACAATAACGGCGGAAGAGAGTTTGAGAGAACTTAATCTTTTAAAACTTCCGTCAAACGCCGCAGGCGAAGAGATAGTTTCCGCATGTGAAACGGTTCCGTTTGCATCGCAGTGGCGCACGGTTATCGTGCAGGACAGCGATTTTTTGCAAAAAAGTGCGCCCGAGGGCGAAGACAGGCTTATAAAATATTTGGAAACACCCCAAGAGAGCACCGTGCTTATATTCGTTTCACCGCAGGCGGATAAGAGAAAAAAACTTTATAAACTTTTGCAAAAGCATACGGTGGTGGAATTCGATGCGTTAAGCGACGGAGAACTTATTGCTTGGTGTTCCAAAGAGTTGAAAAAGCGGAATTTGGTTTTCGACAGGGAAACGGTTACGTTCCTTTGCGAATATACAGAACCGCATCCCGAAACGGTGATAAACGAAATCGAAAAACTTGTTTCGTATAAGGGAAACGACCTTAATTTGACAAAAGAAGATATTAGGGCGATAGTTACGCCCTATGCGGAGTACGGCATATTCCGTATGACGGACGCTCTTGCCGCAGGCGAGATCAAAACCGCCACCGAGATTCTTGACGGTTTGCTTATGCAAAAGGAAGATGCCTTTTATATACTCGGCGCAGTTGCCAAGCAGTACAGGCAGTTGCTCAGGTTTAAAGTAATGACCGAGTCGGGAACGCCGAAAGGGGAAATACTTAAAGTTTTGGGATTAAGGGATTTTGTGTATAATAAATATGCTTCCCTTTGCAAAAGGTACAGTGAACAAAATTTAAGACGGGCGGTTGAAATTTGCACCGTTTATGACGGCGGACTTAAAACGGGCGGAAAAAATCCCGATACGGCGCTGTATGAACTTGCGGTAAGTTTGGGAGGATTAAACGGATAAAATACTTGAACTTGCATCGGTATTTTTGCAGTGGATGCGGGATATTCCTTTAATATCGCAACGAAGATAAAGCAGTGGGCGGAAACGAGAAACTTTGGTGTTCGCTGTGAACACTTGAAAATTGCCGTGCGTGCCCGAGCGGAAGAACTTAAAGGCAAACAGCGTTTTGCTTTTCCGTTCAGAGTTACGGATCTGCGTGTAGAACTTGAAAATCACGGGCGTATACTGAAAAAAAGGACAATAAACAGGCTTAAAAAGTAAGAAAAAGCGGTAAAAAATCATTCCGTTTGACAATAATGCCCTTTATGTGATATGATATCGTTGAAATAATGCGGTTGTGTACGCAAAATTACGGAGAAAAGTATGGAATCTTCAAAGGAGACAAAACAGGTGCATCAACGGGTATACGACGTACCCGATTTTGTTCTTGAAAAAAAACCTCTGTACTGTTTCTTCAAACGGTTTTTCGATATAATACTTTCGCTTATTGCCATTGCGGTGTGCCTGATTCCCATGGCGATAATTGCGGTAACCGTCAAGTGTGACTCCAAAGGTCCTGCCGTTTACAAGCAGGAAAGGTTGGGTAAAGACGGAAAAAGGTTCCTTTTGTATAAATTTCGTTCCATGCGTGAAAATGCGGAAGAGGACGGTGCAAAGTGGGCGGAGGAAAACGATGTCCGCTGTACAAGGGTAGGCAGGTTTTTGCGTAAATCCCGTCTTGATGAACTTCCCCAGTTTTTTAATATCTTGGGCGGTTCGATGAGCCTTGTGGGACCGCGCCCCGAACGCAAGGTTTTTTACGATTTGTTTGAAGAAAACATACACGGCTTTTCATATCGGCTTAAAGTAAAACCCGGTCTTACGGGGCACGCACAGGTAAACGGCGGTTACGACCTTTTGCCGGAAGAAAAGATAGTGTACGATATAGAATACATAAAAAATCGTTCGTTTAAATTCGATGCCGAATGTCTTTTTAAGACGGTGGCGGTCATATTTAATCACAACGGAGCAAGATGATGCTTGAAAATAAAAATATTTTAATAGTCAGTCCTTTCTTCTTCGACTATCACGTCAGGCTGAAAAAGGCACTGACGGATATGGGTGCTAACGTGGACGTGGTGGACGAGCAACCGTCGCATTCGGCAGTAGCACGGATTCTTATGCGTAAAGACATTGGGTTTTACCATAAAACGGTGGAAAAGTATTTTGACAGGATAATTCCCACCCTGAAAAAAGACTATGACTATCTGCTGTTTATAAAGTGCGAAGCACCTACGGTGGAAGTTTTGAAAAAATTCAAGCGCCGTTATCCTTATGCAAAGAAGATTTTGTATCTATGGGATTCGGTGGCGAATATTGCCCATATCACTAAAAAATTCGCTTATTTTAATAAGATATTTTCCTTTGACAGGGACGACGTTAAAAGGTATTCTTTCTTGGAATACGCATATTGGGGCTATACAAAGGAATTTGAAGTGGAAAGTGACGCCAAAACCGAGTATGACGTTTCTTTTGTGGGCACGCTCCATTCCGTTCGTCCGAAAGTGCTTTCGAAAGTGGAACGCCAATGCAGGGTTATGGGGCTCAGTTTTTACAAATTCGTGTACATTCCGCACCCGTTGGTGTTTTGGTATAACAAACTTACCAATCCGTATTTCAGATACGTAAAGCGGTCGCAGGTTCACTTTAAACCCCTTTCCACCGAGGAGACTATCGGGATTTATAAAAAATCCTTGGCTGTTTTGGAAATTGAAAACAGTTATCAAAGCGGTGCAACTACCCGTTTGGGCGAAATGATAGGTATGCAAAAGAAAATAATTACCACTTTCGATTGCCGAAACGATGATTTTTACCGCAAGGAAAATCAACTTGTACTTGACACAAACGATATAATGTTAAGGAGAGAGTTCTTCTCCGTTCCCTATCAGCCTATCCCCGAAGAAATCAGGGAAAAATATTCATTTAATGCATTCCTGAAAAAGATATTCGAATGCTGAAAACACACAGCACGCAACTTTTGTTGCGTGCTTTTTTGCATTCCAAGAGAAAAATATGAACGCCCCGTAAACTTCGCAGTAAAGTATTGACAATGCATATAGGGTATGACACACTTAAAGTGCGGTTGAAAACTGCGAAAATAACAAGAGGAGGTTTGTTGTGAAAATCAGCGGATTGACCGAACGTGCTGTAACGTTACTCCTGTGTGCGGCAACCTTAATATTCGGAAAAGCATAGGACGGTAAAGTTGAATGTACGGATGCGTATCTTCCTACATATGAGAATTTAGATGAGTTGGGCGCCTATATACAAATGCATAAGGAAAAAGGATATTTTCGGATGGTTTTATAACTTGTCAAAGCATTAAAGAAGTAGAAATTTTGAATGTTACGTAAGTTTTAAGACAACGAGTTACAACGGTACCGACTATGATGCGTTTGATACTTATAAATATGACGCGGTGCAAAATGATGCCGAGTTTACCGTACATATAAGCAATTCGCACAAGGAAACAACCTCGTGGGAAAAGTATGAGAAAAAGGATTATTCGGGCAAATACAAGCCTGAATTTATCGATGATATGAGATATTTCTGTAAAGAAATAACGGGCACGTATAAAAACATGTTAAGGTATTGCTATAAAAAGGGAAAACTCGAATATATTTGTTGGATCCTTGATAATGAAACTTATGTAAGGATCTTAACGGATAAATTTTATATTTACCCGTTGTATACCGATACGTTTCAGTCAAAACTTTTAAATCTCGATACGGCAGTGGATGCGGTTTGCGAACTCTTCGGTGAACCGACGCCGTTAAAAGCGTTTTTTGAGGAATAGACTTCCGACATTGTTTTTGTATGCAAAAATATGTTTTTTTGCTTGATTTTATGTAGTACCTATGGTACAATTTATTCGATAAAGGCACTTAATAAGTGTGTGTGACGGAGGATGATTATGGATATCAAAACACAGGCGTACAAACGGTGCGAAATAACTCTTTGCAGTACAAAAAAGTACGCTAATCCCTTTACAGACGTAAATATCGATGCGGTATTTACTCACAGCGATGGGCAGGTAATTAAAATTCCCGGATTTTGGAATGGAAACGATGAGTGGAAAGTTAGGTTTTCTTCGGAAAAATCAGGTGTTTGGCATTATACGGTAACTTGCACCGATAAAGACAATGCTTCCCTTACCGACAGCGGAACGGTGGAAGTTGCACCTTGCGAAAATCCGCAGACGGAAATAGAAAAACACGGCTACGTTCGCCTTGAAGAGGGCAAAAAACATATGGTATACGGCGACGGAACGCCTTTCTTCTACCTTGCCGATACACATTGGCAGATGGGTGACTTTGAGCATCTTCACGACTGTAACTACCCGGGTTGCAACTGCGGAAGTCAGTTTAAACACCTTGTGGGTGACAGGCTCAAAAAAGGTTTCAACGTTTATCAAACGTATTTTTGGGCAGACAGAAAAAGTCCTACCCATTCGGGCGTTGCCCCTTGGTGGAAAGAATTTTATACACTCATAGATCCCCAACCCTTTAACGATGTAATGGACGTTATGATGGAGTATCTTGCTGACAAAGGCATTACCGTGGCAATGGGATTCGGTTTGCATAACTGCACACCCAAAGCCTACGGAAGCGATCCCAAGCCTATGCTTGCGTTTGCCCGTTACTGCGTTGCAAGATACGCTTGCTATCCCGTAATTTGGATTATGGCGCAGGAAATCACCAACCTTAACGATAACGCATTTGCCCTTTGGCGTCAGGCAGGCGCACTTGTTGCCGAACTTGACGGATATAAACGGCCTCTCGGTTCCCATATGCACGTGCATCCCTATACGGATCCCCGTTCGCAGGAATTGGAAAAGGAACCGTGGCATCAGTGGTGGACGGTTCAGGGCGGACACGGCGGAATGAAAAATCTTCCCCAAAGAAGTTATTATAAAGAGTATTACAACAACAAAAAAGGACAGTTGTTTATTGAAACCGAAAATCAGTACGAAGATATCTACTGTTGCGGTTTCTGCGGACACGATGCCCCGAGAATAGGCGCTTGGAATGCGGTGTTTGCGGGAAGTGCAGGTTTCACTTACGGCGTTACGGGCGTGTGGGTACTTTCCTATCACCATAAGACCGCATCCGCTCTCGGAGGATATTCACCCGAAGATTGGCGTTCGGGTATGGACAAAATGGGCTCTGCCGAAGTCGGATATATGAAAAAGTTTTGCGATTATATCGGTTGGCAGGATTTTGAGCCGGAATACGGATATAAATTCGGCAATTTTGAGAACAGAAGCAAGATAAGCATATTCCATAAAGGAAATGACAGCGTTGCTCTTTTGATATACAGTGAGAGACCCGAAACGGGATATTTGAGTAATCTTAAAGAAAATACCCGTTACAAGGCAAGTTGGTTCGACACTCTTACGGGCAAATTTATAAAAACAGACGATATCGTTACCGAGGGTGACAAGGCTCCCGTTCCGCCCAGACCCACTTTGAGAGATTGGGTACTGCTTTTGACGGTTGAAGATTTAGGCGAGTGCGATACGGAAGAATATCCCCGATACAATCCGCCCATTCCCGCAAACGAAGCCCACTGCGGAGAGGAATATAAGATCGTTTCCGTCAGAGCCACTGCCGAGGACGAAGAACATCCCGCAAGCAACCTGACCGACGGCAATCCCGATACTTATTGGAAAGCCTATGCTCCCTATACGAGCCAACAGATAACCGTTGACTTGGGTGAGGCAAAAGAATTGGGGTATATGTATATCGAGAACAGGATGAACGAAGTGCGTCCTATGGGATTCTGTGTTTTTGCTTCAAATGACGGCGAAAACTACGATATAATTGCGGAAAGACCGGAAGAGATAGTTATCGGCGGTATGTTCGGCAAATTCTTCGAGCCTTTAAAGGGAAAATACCGCTACGTAAAATTCTTTATGAATGCCCTTGAAATCGGCAGGGTGACTTGGGATAAGAATAAGCCCATAGATACGCCTATCGAATTTACAAAGTTTGCGATATTCGCACCGGGCGAAAAGGAATGATAAAGCAAAATTCACCCCGAAATATCTCTCGGGGTGAATTAAAAATATATTGACAATCCAAGAGAAAAGAATATATAATACAAAAAACAGATTGGATTTTTCGGAGGTAATATGATAAGAGCAAAATTTGTTTCGTCAATGGAAAAATGTTTTCTTGATACGAAACTTGATGAGTATAACGAGTTTAAAAGCGACGTAATGCTTAAAAACGAAAAGTATTTTTTTCAACTTGCGTGGACTTGCGGTGAGGAAGAACTTGCTGTCGTAACACCGGTCGTAAGCGGAAAAGGTGCGGAATACATAACGGTACACGAGGTTGTTAATATTCCCTCGGAAATGCCTACCATTCCCATTGCGGATGACAACTGTTTGCGTACAAAACCGGGACTTTACCCCGACTTGCTCCGTCCGCTGATGTACGGCGGAAGAGCACTTAACAATTACGGAAATCTCCGTGCGTTAATGTTTGAATTTGACCCCAAAGGTAATATTACGGGCGAAGTTAAGATAAAAGTTGAACTAAAACCCAACGAGAGATCTATCGACAAGCCTTGGTTTGCCGTTGAAGAGGGCAAGTGGGAAGACGAATTTACCCTTAATATCATCGATGCCGAATTGCCCAAACAGGAACTGTTGCAGTCCCGTTGGTTCTATGCCGACTGTCTTGCGGACTACTATAACGTACCTGCGCTTTCGGATAAGCATTTTGAAATTTGCGAAAAATTCGTTAAAAAAGGCGTGGAATACGGCATAAATATGTGGATGGTTCCCCTTATGACCTATGCCCTTGATACGTATATCGGCGGAGAACGCACTACTGTACAGTTGGTTGACGTTTACAAAAACGGCGACGAATATACTTTCGGATACGAAAACTTGGACCGTTGGCTTGATATGTATGCAAGGTGCGGCGTTGAAGAATACGAGATAACCCACTTCTATTCACAGTGGGGCGTGCTCCATACACCCAAAGTTATGGCGTACGTTGACGGCGAATATAAGAAGATCTTCGGTTGGGAAACGGATTCGTTAAGCGAAGAGTACGTTACATTCCTCCGCAGTTTCATAAAAGGTTTTATCGGGCATATGAAAGCAAGGGGCGAAGACAAAAAGTGTTGGTTCCATATTTCCGACGAGCCTACCAAGGATCACGCCGAACGATATAAAGCCGCAAAAGATACTGTAAGCGACCTGTTAGAGGGATATCATATGATGGATGCTCTTTCCGACTATAAATTCTACGAAGAAGGCATAGTTGAAACACCCGTGCCGCATATACCTCACTTAAAGCCGTTCTTGGAAAATAACGTACCCGACCTTTGGTGCTATTACTGCGGTATGAACAAGAATATCAGCCAAGGACTGTTTGCTTACTCGCTTCCCCGTGCAAGGTATATCGGAACGCAGTTGTTTGCCTATAATATAAAGGGATTCCTTAATTGGGGCTATAACTTCTACAATACGCTTCTTTCGTACGACCATATCGATCCTTTCCACTGCTCCGACGGTGCGCTGTTTGTGCCCTCGGGCGATACGTACATCGTTTATCCCGGCAAGGACGGCGATGCATTGCCCTCACTGAGGCTTATGGCGTTCCACCAAGGCTTGCAGGATCTGCGTGCAATGAATCTTTGCGCAAGTCTGTATTCAAAAGATTTCGTTTTAAGCGAAATCGAAAAGATCACCGGTAAAGTTGTATTTGACAGGTGCTTGAATACAAGCAGAGAAATGAATGTATTGCGCAAGAGAATATACGAACTTATTCAGGCAAAAGCATAATTTTCGGGCGGACTTTTAAGTCCGCTCTTTTTTTACACTTTTGCCCTTTGATACAATATTACGGATTGACATATTCCCGATAATAATGTATAATGTAATCGCTACCGGTGCACAGTTTTTTGATGCGGTAAAACGCATATCTCAGATTTTTCCGATACAGAACTGAATAAACTACTGAGGAGGTGTTTGAAATTGGAATTGGTGTGGATATTAGTTGCTGCGGTAGGCGGACTTGCAGTAGGTTCGTTTGCAGGCAGTTTAATACAGAAAAAATCGATACAGGCACGCATGGGCAGAGCAGAAGATGCCGCCCAGAAAATTTTGGAAGATGCTAAAAACAGAGCGGAAGTTCTTTCAAAGGAAAGAATTTCGGAAGCGAAAGATGAAGTGCATAGGCTTCGCAGTGAGTGCGATGCCGATTGCAAGGAACGCCGTAACGAAGTAACCCGTATGGAAAAAAGGGTACTTCAAAGAGAAGAACAGATAGACAAGAAAATGTCGTCATTGGAACTCAGAGAAGAACGCTTTGCGAAAAAAGAAAAGGAACTTGACGAAAATCTTACCGCCGCCGAAGAACTTAAAACAAGGCGAGTGGAAGAACTTGAAAAAGTTGCGGGACTTTCCACGGAAGAGGCAAAACAGTCGCTTATTCAGTCGGTGGAGAACGAAGCAAGGCACGATGCGGCGCTTATCGTAAAGGATATTGAAGCACAGGCTAAAAACGACGGCGAAAAGGTTGCCAGAAACATTATCACAATGGCAATTCAGCGTTGCGCAGCCGACCACGTTGCCGAAACCACCGTTTCGGTTGTGGCTTTGCCCAACGATGAAATGAAAGGACGTATTATTGGCAGAGAAGGACGTAATATTAAGGCAATCGAAACCGCTACGGGCGTAGAACTTATAATCGACGATACTCCCGAGGCAGTAATACTTTCTTCTTTTGATCCTATCAGAAGAGATATTGCCCGTATTGCCCTTGAAAGGCTTATCGTGGACGGACGTATTCATCCCACAAGGATAGAAGATACCGTTGAAAAGGCAAGAAAAGAAGTAGAAGCGCAGATAAAAGAAGCCGGCGAAGAGGCTGTATTCGATGCAGGTATACACAATATACATCCCGAACTCGTTAAGATATTGGGCAGGCTTAAATACAGGACAAGTTACGGGCAGAATGTACTTAAACATTCACTGGAAGTTTCCTATATCGCAGGTCTTCTTGCAGGCGAGGTAGGTGCGGATATTAACGTTGCCAAGCGTGCCGGTCTCCTGCACGATATCGGTAAAGCCGTTGACCACGAGATTGAGGGTACGCATATTCAGATCGGTGTGGACATTGCCAAAAAATACCGTGAGAGCGCAGAGGTCATCCACTGCATAGCGGCGCACCATAACGATATCGAACCTCAAACCGTCGAAGCGGTGCTTATACAGGCAGCCGATGCGATCTCGGGCGCAAGACCCGGCGCAAGAAGAGAAACTCTCGAAGCGTACGTTAAGCGACTTGAACAGCTTGAAGAGATTGCAAATTCCTTTGAGGGCGTTGAAAAATCCTTTGCTGTTCAGGCAGGAAGAGAGATCAGGATCATCGTTAAACCCGAAGTTGTTACGGAGGAAGCAACGGTATTCCTTGCAAAAGATATTGCAAAGCGCATAGAAACGGATATGGTATATCCCGGTCAGATAAAAGTAAACGTAGTACGGGAAACAAGAAAAGTGGAATACGCAAAATAACGTCGCTTTGCTTTGGCAAAAGGCATTTTAGGGCAAACGAAAGTTTGCCCTTTTTACTTAAAAAAGGTGATATATGATACTTATTGACATTAACGCACTTGAAGTGAGTTTCGGCGACAGAACGGTTATTTCCGATATATCGCTTCAAATACAAAAGGGAGCGTGCGTAGGGCTTACGGGAGATAACGGCGCAGGCAAGACCACTCTTATGAAAGCCATTGTGGGACTGACCGACTATTCGGGCACAATAGCAACGGCAAAGGGAATAAGAATAGGATATCTTGAACAGAATCATACTTCCGAAAGCAATCTTACCGTAAGGGAAGAAGCGGAAAAAAGTTTTGAAGAATTGTTTGAAGCCGAAGAAGAGATGCACCGATTGGAAGAAGAAATGACGGTAGTCGGTGCAGATATAGAGCGTTTGGGCGAAAAATATCAGCGTGCGCAGGACAGGTTTGAGCATTTGGGCGGATACGGCTGGAAAAGCAAACTTACGGGTGTGCTTAAAGGATTGGGGCTGGACGAAAAATATTGGGATATGAACGTTTCCTCACTTTCGGGAGGAGAGCGCACCCGCTTGGCTCTTGCCGGAATGCTCCTTAAAAGTTATGATGTGCTTTTGCTTGATGAGCCTACCAACCATTTGGATCTCGAAGCGGCACAGTGGCTTACCGACTATCTTGCGCGTTTTGACGGAACCGTACTTTTGATCTCCCACGACAGGTATATGCTCGATAAACTTTGCGACGGTGTTGCACGGATAGAAAACGGCAAACTCCGATATTTTAACGGAAACTATACCGAATACTGCCGTAAGTGGGCGGAAGAGAAAAAAGTACGTCAACGTGATTACGATAAACAGCAGGATGAAATACGTAGGCAAAAGGCGATAATAGCCCGTTACAGGCAGTTTAACAGAGAAAAATCAATACGTGCCGCCGAGAGCAGGGAAAAAGTACTTGCAAAAATGGACTTACTTGAAGCACCCGAGGAACAGGACGAAATGCGCCTTGTGTTTTCCGAGGAACGGGTATCGGGCGGAGATGTTTTTTATATAAACGGCGTTACCAAATCCTTTGGCGAGAAACTTCTTTTCAAGCCGTTTTCCGCAACGGTAAAAAGAGGAGAAAAGATAGTAATCATCGGCTATAATGGCGCAGGAAAAACAACACTTACGGAAATTTTGGCTTCAAAACAGATTCCGAGTGCAGGCACGGTAACAAAAGGCGTAAACGTGGACATAGGTTATTACGAACAAAACCATAAGGATTTTACGGGCGATGAAACGGTAATGGATATGGTTTGGCAAGGGGACAGGGATCTTACTCAAACGCAGGTGCGTTCACGGTGTGCCGCAATGCTGTTTTTCGGTGAAGATGTATTTAAAACGGGAAAAATACTTTCCGGCGGTGAGCGTGCAAGGTGTGCCCTTTGCAAACTTTCGGTGCAAAAAAGCAATACGCTTTTAATGGACGAGCCGACCAACCATTTGGATATGGAATCAAGGGAAATACTTGAAGGCGCACTTGCGGAGTTTGAGGGTACGGTCATTGCGGTATCTCACGACAGGTATTTTATAAACCGCATGGCCACAAAACTTTGGGTGATAAAGGACGGCAATATTCAGGTGTTCGACGGTTCGTACGATGACTACCTGCTTTCCCAAAAGGTTCAGCCCGAAGAGAACCAAGCGCCCGAAATAAATAAAACGCAAATGGCAAAACAGCGTGCAAAAGATAAGGCACTTCGTGACGAAGAGAAAAAGCGTAAAATACGGGTGCGTGAACTTGAAAAAGAGATAGAATCCTTGGAAGCGCAGATAAAAAGTGCAGAGGAAGCCTTTGCTTTGCCGGAGATATACTCCGACAGAGACAGAATGCTGAAAATGCAGGAAGAATACGAACAGGCAAAGCGCAAACTTGACGAAGTGACGGAAGAATGGATGGAGATAAGCGAATGATTGAAAAACTCACCGGAAGTGAACTGAAAAAAATATTGGAACAGTGCGATTTCGGATTTTCAAAATCCTTAGGTCAGAACTTTCTTTGTGACGAACGGATACTTAATATGATTGCCGACGATGCGCTTATAGATAAATCGCAGACTGTACTTGAAATAGGCACGGGAGCAGGTACACTTACAAGAGTGCTTTCCAAAAGGGCAAAAAAAGTCGTTACGGTGGAAGTCGATAAGTCACTTTTGCCCGTGCACGGAAAAACTCTCGACGGGTTTGATAACGTCAAGGTAATAAACGGCGATTTCTTGGCACTGGATATAAACAAACTTGTTCTCGATGAATTGGAAGACGGCTTTGCGGTATGCGCAAATTTGCCTTACTATATTACCACGCCCATAATAATGCGCTTGCTTGAAAGCGGTGTTAATTTTAAAACGATCACGGTGCTTGTGCAAAAGGAAGTGGCACGGAGAATGGCCGCAAAGGAAAACACTCCCGATTACGGTTCCCTCACCTGTGCGGTGCAGTTTTATACAAGAACAAAACTGTGCTCAAAGATACCGGCATCCTGCTTCTATCCTGCGCCGAAAGTGGATTCGCAGGTAATTCGTCTTGAAAAGAGAGAAACACCGGCGGTGCAAGTCGAAAACGAAAAAATATTCTTCGAAACGGTGCATTCCGCCTTTGCTATGAGGCGTAAAACCTTTGCAAACAATTTAATGGCAACATTTTCTTTTACTCGCAGTGAGGCGGAGGAAATAATAAGTTCCTGCGGATTTTCACCGTCGGTAAGAGGGGAAGCACTTTCTTTGGAAAAATTAGCCCTTGCGGCAAATAAAATATATGAAATCAGGAGGTAAGATTTTATGAACAGCGCAAAGGAATTAAAAGAAAAACTTACTTATAAACCCAAAAACGGGTTGCTTAGGGTAACGGAGGAACAGCAAAAGGAAGCATATGCGTTTTGCGACGGATATATGCGCTTTCTTGACGATGCCAAAACGGAGCGTGAAGCGGTAGATGCATCGATAGAGCTTGCAAAAAAGGCAGGCTTTACCGAGTTTGACAGAAATAAAGTATATGCTTCGGGCGAAAAATACTATGTAAATAACAGAGGCAAATCGGCTGCGTTCGTTGTTGTAGGAAAACAGGATGCTTCCCACGGTGTCAACATCGGTGCGGCGCATATCGATTCGCCCCGTCTTGACCTTAAACCCAATCCCGTTTATGAGGACATAGAACTTGCTATGCTCAAAACTCACTACTACGGCGGTATCAAAAAATATCAGTGGACGGCAATACCCCTTGCACTTCACGGCGTTTTTGTTAAAAAGAACGGCGAAAAAATAAACGTTTGCATAGGCGAAGACGAAAAAGACCCCTGCTTTGTTATCAGCGATCTTCTTCCTCACCTTGCACAGGAGCAGAGCAAACGCAGTCTTTCCGACGGCATAAGGGGCGAAGAACTTAATATTCTCGTAGGAAGTTGCCCCTTTAAGGATGACAGCGAAAGCGAACTCGTTAAACTTAATATTCTTAATATTCTCTATGAAAAGTACGGCGTTACCGAGGAAGATTTCCTTTCGGCGGAACTTGAAACGGTTCCTGCGTTTAAGGCAAGAGATATAGGGCTTGACCGTTCTATGATCGGCGCTTACGGCCACGATGACAGAGTTTGCGCATATCCTGCACTTATTGCCTGCCTTGAAACCGAAATGCCCGAAAAAACTGCCGTTTGCATACTTGCCGACAAGGAAGAAATAGGTTCGGTAGGTAATACGGGGCTTGATTCGGACTTCGTTAAGCATATAATAATCGATATCGCCCGTTTTCAAAATGTTGAGCCCACCGTGGCAATGCGTGCATCCAAGTGCCTGTCGGCAGACGTAAATGCGGCGGTAGATCCCACTTTCCAAGACGTTTTCGAAAAGAAAAACGCATCGTTCCTTAACTACGGTGTTGTAGTTACAAAGTACACAGGAGCAAGAGGAAAGAGCGGTTCCAATGATGCTTCGGCTGAATATATGGCGGAAATACGCAATATGCTCGATAACGGCAACGTGGTTTGGCAGATAGGAGAACTGGGAAAGGTCGATATCGGCGGAGGCGGAACGGTTGCACTGTATATTGCGGGGCTCGGCATCGACACCGTTGATTTGGGTGTTCCCGTGCTTTCAATGCACTCGCCCTTTGAAACCGTTGCCAAGTTGGACGTATATATGGCATATCGTGCTATGGCTGAATTCTTTAATCTTAAATAAAAAGATTTCTCTTTAAATTCCCCACGGCGGATAAATATAATACGGTAAAAAAGCACCCCGACTCTGTCGGGGTGCTTTTTTGGGGAGGATAAGAAACGGTGGGGGCAACTTTGGCGGAGAAAATTGCGGTAAACGCAAAATCGCATATGCAACAAGTTTTGTGTACACCGTAACGGTGCAAAACATAATACGGATTGTTTTTCGGTAATGTAGCAAAAAAGCCTGCGAAAGCAGGCTGAAAATCAGAGATTGAATACTTTGCCGTTTTTATCAAAGGAGCGGATATAAAAATCGGCAAAGGATTTTATTTCTTCCGTGGAATTTTCGGAATATTTATCATATACACCGCAGACGGTTAAATTTGCTTCCTTTGCGGTTTTTAACGCCGTTATATTGTCGTCAAAGAAGACGATATCTTGGGGATCGGTGCAGAGTTTCTTTGCAACCTCAATGTATATTTGAGGGTTGGATTTTGTCATTTGCAGATCGTCACAGGACCAAACGTTGTCAAAAAGGTCGAATATATTCAGTCTTTTCAGGCAAGCGTCAAGAGTTATGTGAGGACTTGCGGTTAATATATTCAAACTTATCTGTTTTTGCTTTAAGTGCTTTAAGGTGTCGGTGACGTTTTGCTTTTCGGGAATGGAATTAAAGTAGCCGTCAAGCATATAACTGTTCATCAGTGCGATTATTTCTTCCCGTTGCATTTTCAAGCCTAAACTTATATAGTATTCGGCAATTCCCGCAGAGCCAAGGGGTGTTATATAGTTTGCCGTACCTCCGTCAAAGGGAATACCGTTTTCGCTTAAAATGCGCAGTGCGGCGGAAATATACACGGGCATAGAATCCACAAGAGTTCCGTCAAAATCAAAAAGATAAGTTTTCACTGTTTGCTCCGTTTCGGTTTATTTATATATTTTGAATGACGGCAAAATCAGAATTTTAAAAATCCGCAAGCCGTTATTTATGTGAAAAAAATCCCGTTCTTAAAAAACGGGATTTTGGAGCTACCGGCCGGAATCGAACCGGCGACCTGTTCATTACGAGTGAACCGCTCTACCGACTGAGCCACGGTAGCACAGTTGTTATTATACCAAAAAAAATATATTTGTCAACTTAAACATTGCATTTGCAACAAAATAATTTGACTGTAAATGAAAAATAGCGTACAATATACACCTAAAACAAAAAAAGGAATGATAAAAATGCTTTCAAGTAAACAAAGATCCAACCTGCGCTCAAAAGCCAACAGAATGGAAACCATATTGCAGGTAGGTAAAGACGGAATAAACGAAAATCTCGTTACGCAGGTGGATGATGCATTGACCGCACGGGAACTTATCAAAATGAGGGTGTTGGAAAATGCGCCCGTCAGCGCAAGGGAAGCCTGCTATGAACTTGCCGAAAGAACAAACGGCGAGGGCGTACAGATAATAGGTACCCGTTTCGTGCTCTACCGCAGGAACAAAGACAAGGGACAGTATGACGACTGCTTGAAATAACCGCTCCGCAGTATCTTTTCAGGAAGTTTAAAGCGCCCTGCTAAAAAACAGCAGCGTGCAATTTTAAGACAACGCCGAAAAAACCCGTATGAGTTAAGACATACGGGTTTTTTTACTGTCGTCGCTTACGGGAATATCCTCTTCCATAGCGTGTTCGTGGAGATAGTTGCGGATCTCCCTTATGTAACGCTCTCCCATTTTGGACAGAATACTGTTCTTTTTAACGATGTATCCGAATTCCATAGCAAGGTTCGGGTTTTCTTCGTCACCCTCGTAGGGAATGGCGACGTAATCGTCACCGTTAAGTTCTTCGCAGATAATTCCGGGGCAGATAACGTAGCCGTTAAGTCCCACCATAAGGTTTAAAATGGTGGCTCTGTCCGATGCTTTTATGGCACGCATATATTCGTTTGTGGAAAGAATTTCTTCGGCAAAGCAATATACGTTGTTGCCGTCCTGTTCAAAGGAAAGACAGGGGAAATCTTCAAGTTCGGAAAATTTTATGGATTTCTTGTTTGCAAGAGGATGCCCTCGCCAAATATAAACGTACGCCTTGCAGATGATAAGCTTGAAAAATTCAAGTTCGTTTTGCTTGAAAAGTTTAGTCATAACTTTGCGGTTGATGTCGCTTAAATAAAGTATTCCTATTTCGCTACGGAGAGTGCTTACGTCATTTATAACGTTACGGGTGGTGGTTTCCCTCACAGCAAGGTCATATTTGCCCGCATCGCACTTTTTTACGGTTTCCACAAATGCCTTTACCGCAAAAGAGTAGTGCTGGGTGGAAACGCAAAAACGTTTTTTATCGTTTTCGCCCTTTGTATATTTCTCCTGTAAAGCGGTATACTGCTGATAGACCTGACGGGCGTAAAGTAAAAATTCTTCACCCTCTCCCGTCAAAGTAACGCCCCGTCCGCCTCGGTTAAAAAGCGTAAGACCCGTTTCCTTTTCCAGTTCTTTAACGGCATTGGTAAGGGACGGCTGTGAAACAAAAAGTTTTTCCGCCGCCTTGTTTATGGAACCGGTTTCGGTTATGGTTATTACGTAGTTAAGTTGTTGCAGAGTCATAAAATACCTTTTTGTCCGTAATTTTCGGGGAAAACCCGTTACTTAAATAATTCAGCAAATAAATATAAAATCCTCTATTGCTTTTTCAAGGGTTTAAACAGCCTTTTGATTTTCGGAACGGATATAAGTATAAAGCAAGGAAGTGCGTCGATAAACACGAATGCGTTGTAAACACAGGTGTAAACAAGAGGATTTGTGTCCGCAGGGAACGTGTCACGCCAGAAAAGGTATCCTGCAAGCACGTGACAAACGTACCGTGCGAAGACCGCAAGCGTAAAACCCGAGTACAGGTTTAAATTTGGGTGTTTTGTTTTAATGCAACCCGAAAGTGTGCCGAGCACCGTAAACGGCAGTACGTAGTCAAAAACAAACTGCAAGGGCGAAAGCACGTATATGGGTTGTGTAAGTTGTAAAAGGAAATACACAAGTCCCGCAAGAGTGCCGTAAAAGGGACCTGCCATATATCCGTATGCGAGAATGGGCAACATACTTGCCGCCGTTACCGAACCGCCGAACGGCAGTTCGACGATCTTTATAAACGACAGCACGTATGCAAGAGAAACGCAAATTGCACCGTAAGTGAGAAAACGGATATTACTGCCGTTTCTTTTCTTGCCTGCCGTTTTCGCAAAGACAAGAACCGCGGCAACACACACAACGATGATTGCCGGTGCGACGAATCCCATACTTTTCAAATCCGTCCAAATTCTTTCAAAAAAAGAGAAAAAAGTAATGCGTTGAAACATAATTTCAACCTCCCTAAAAAAATTAAACCGCATATCATAGGGATATGCGGAAAAATTTCTTTCTTATGCTTCCCTACGGTAGGATTAACTACACAGGTTTAATGGGTCCTGCAAAAATGCAATCTCAGCCTTAAAAGGCACCCCAAGCCGGAGGCGTTATACGCCTTAACGATATACGGTTTTGTAAAAGTATATACGAAATAAAAAATTTGTCAAGAGAAATTTTTCCCATCTGTCACAGTTGACAATTCCACGTGATAAGTATATAATTTATCAAGAAAAACATTGTGTTTTCGGCAAAAAATCCTTTTTGCGGGAGGTTTAAATATGGATTACGGAAAAGAATCGCTGAAAAAACATTACGAATGGAAAGGCAAGATAGAGGTTGTTGCAAGACCGAAAGTGGAAACGAGGGAAGATCTTTCCCTTTGCTACACACCCGGTGTTGCCACGCCCTGCCTTGAAATTCAAAAAGATATAAACAAGAGTTACGAACTGACTCGCAGAGGAAACCTTGTTGCGGTAATAACCGACGGCACAGCCGTTTTGGGACTGGGCGATATCGGTGCGGAAGCAGGTATGCCCGTTATGGAGGGTAAATGTGCCCTTTTTAAGGCGTTTGCCGATGTGGATGCGTTTCCCTTGTGCGTAAAGAGCAAAGATGTAGACGAAATAGTGCGCACGGTTTCACTTATTTCGGGTTCGTTCGGCGGAATAAATTTGGAGGATATTTCGGCTCCGAGGTGCTTTGAAATAGAAGAAAAATTAAAAAAAGTTTGCGATATTCCCGTGTTCCACGACGATCAGCACGGCACGGCAATTGTAGTGGCGGCGGCACTTATCAACGGTGCGAAAGTTGCCGAAAAAGAATTGAAAGATATGACCGTTGTTATAAACGGCGCAGGCAGTGCCGGAATTGCAATAGGTAAAATGATACTTGCCTTGGGCGTAGGCAACCTTATCCTGTGCGATAGGTTCGGCATTCTTTATAGGGGAAATGAAAATATGAATTCCGCACAGTGTGAAATGGCGGAAATAACAAACAGAAATAACTTGCAGGGCACTTTGGCAGATGCTATGAAAGGTGCGGATGCTTTCGTGGGCGTTTCGGCTCCCAATGTTGTATCGGCTGAAATGATAAAATCGATGAACGTAAGACCCATAGTTTTCCCAATGGCAAATCCCGTGCCCGAAATTATGCCCCGGGATGCCCTTGATGCAGGTGCGTTTGTAGTGGGAACGGGACGGAGTGATTTCCCCAATCAGATAAACAACGTACTTGCGTTCCCCGGAATTTTCAGGGGCGCCCTTGACGTGCGTGCAAAGGATATAAACGGCGAAATGAAACTTGCGGCCGCAAAAGCAATTGCTTCGTATATACCCGAAAACGAACTGTCCGAAACCAATATCATACCCTCGGCACTTGATAAAAACGTGGCAAGTGCCGTTGCAAAAGCGGTTGCGGATGCCGCCGTTAAAACCGGCATTGCAAGGATAAACAAATAAGGCGAAAATTTGCGCTTGTGAAAACGTATTAAGCGGCGGTACATATTTGCGTTTCGAAATTACTGCCGAACTGCTGTCGAAAGACGGCAGTTTTTTCTTTTTTCGGCAAGTGCCGGGGAAAGTTGTTAAATCGGCAATGTAATAAAATGGGACGGGTTGAAAATATCGCAAAGAAGCGGTATAATATTTCCGTAAAAACAGAACTCAAATTAATTTATCGGGATTTTTCACTCTACCGTAAGTTTATATCTCCTCACTAAACCGACGGTAGGTGTACTTTGCGATGAGAAAATATTATACTGTATGGGAAAGGAGGCAGATTACGGATCAGGCGAAAATCGGAAAATTCATTGCCGAATGCAGAAAACAGAAAAATCTAACACAAATGCAGTTGGCGGAAAAGTTGTATATTACCGATAAAGCCGAATGGGAGCGTGGTTTATCGTTGCCCGACTCTTCGATAATGCTCGAATTGTGTAGCATTCTCGGCATCACGGTTAACGATTTATTAAGTGGGGAGGTAATTACAACGGATAATTACAGCAAAGAATGGTAAAAAACTTGCTTGAAGTTTTAAAGCAAAAGCAGGAAGCAGACAAAAGATTACTGTCTTTGGAATTTTTTATAGGCTATTCGGTTTCGGTAATTTTTATACTGCTTGTATTTATTGCTTCGTTTGTTCAAATGGCGATTCGGTTAAGATTCGTACTTATCGTTATAGGTGTTATCCTGTTTGCATCAGGCGTAGGTATAGCAATCGGAATCGAACAGATGGCAGGCTACTATGAATGTGACAAATGCGGATGCAAATATGTTCCGTCATATAAAAGCGTGTTTATGTCATTCCGTATGGGCAGAACACGGCTTATGCATTGTCCTAAATGCAATAAGAAATCTTGGCAGAAAAAGTTATAAGCAAAGAGTAACCGTTTATGCAAAAACATAAAGCACCGTGAAAATGCGGTGCTTTTCTCGGTAACCAGTAATCCGTTACGTAACCGCAAAGGTGCACGAATAATTTGAACTTCTTTTTATGAATGCATCTGTATGACGGTCGGTGCACAAAAATCCGACCGCCCGATACAAATCTCACAAAATGATAAAAAAATCCCGTTAAATCTCACATTCTGCCATTGCAACGGGACAAAGTATGGAGTAAAATATTTTTAACGTAAAATAAAGGAGAAGTGCAAAATGGTAATTAAAAATCCGCCTATGGGCTGGAACACTTGGAATACTTTTGCCGATAAGATAGATGAGGAACTTGTAAAGTCCTCTGCGGACGCTCTTTGTGAAAAAGGACTTAAAGATGCAGGGTATAACTATCTTGTTATCGACGATTGCTGGTCAAAGAAAGAACGGAATAAAGACGGAAAAACGGAAGCGGATGAAACGAAATTTCCTTCGGGTATGAAAGCAATTGCGGATTACGTGCATTCAAAGGGACTTAAATTCGGTATGTATTCCTGTTGCGGTACCCGTACCTGTGCAGGCTTTCCCGGTTCGTACGGGCACGAATATACCGATGCGGAAACATTTGCTTCTTGGGGAGTAGACTTTTTGAAATACGACCATTGTTTTAAACCCGAATGTGCACCGTCACCGTTGCTTTACAGGAAAATGGGTCTTGCCCTTGCAAACTGCGGACGGGATATTCTCTATTCCGCCTGTTCGTGGGGCATAAACGAAACTCCCGATTGGATAAAAACAACGGGTGCTCATATGTGGCGTTCCACGGGCGACGTGTTTGATATGTGGACAAGTGTAAAGACAATATATGAGGCAAATATTCCCTTGCAGGCAAACAACGGCAAAGGCTGTTTTAATGATATGGATATGCTTATTACCGGTATGTTCGGAAAAGGCCACGTTGGGATGGGCGGCTGCACCGACGAAGAATACCGCACCCATATGTCGATTTGGAGTATGTTTTCTTCGCCCCTTATGATAGGTTGCGATATCCGCAGTGCAAGTGAAGAAACTCTCGCAATGCTGAAAAATAAAGATATGATAGAGATAGACCAAGACTGCACGTGCAATCCCTTTGAAGTAAGATATCACGGCGGTGTTTGGGGCACTTCTTGGGTAAAATACCTTAAAAACGGCGATGTTGCGGTGCTTGTGCTGAATATGGACGATGAAGAAAAAAGTCCGTATCTCCCCATTGCCGATACGGGAATTTCGCCCAAAGCAACCGTTACCGTGCACGATGTGTGGACGGGTGAAGAATTTGAATGTTCCGAAGCGTTGAGAGTTGAAAAACTTGCGGGTCATTCCTGTAAATTCTACCGTATCAAAGTAAAAAAGTAAGGAGCAATGCAAAATGATCAACTTAAAAACACCCCCTATGGGTTGGAATACTTGGAACACTTTCGGCGTTGATATAAACGAAGAGCTGATAAGATCTTCCGCCGATGCCATCTGCGCTTCGGGACTTAAAGATGCAGGATACGAATATATAATTATCGATGACGGATGGTCGGAGAAAAAGCGTGATGCAAACGGCCGTTTGCAGGCGGATAAGAATAAATTCCCTTCGGGAATGAAAGCGCTTGCGGACTATATCCATTCGAAAGGACTTAAATTCGGTATGTACTCCTGTTGCGGTACTATGACGTGCGAAAGTTACCCCGGTTCTTTCGGATTTGAACAGGAAGATGCGGAGACTTTTGCTTCATGGGATGTGGACTATCTTAAATACGACCACTGCTTTAAGCCCGTGTCCGTTCCCTCGGAACTCTGTTACAGAAGGATGGGTCTTGCTCTTGCAAACAGCGGAAGAGATATACTTTTTGCGGCGTGCTCTTGGGGCGTAAACAAAACACCCGAATGGATTGCATCGACCGGTGCCGACACGTGGCGTTCGGGCAACGATATTCGTGACAATTGGCAGAGCGTTGCGCAGATTTACAAGGATAATATACCGCTTCAAAAGTACAATATGCAAGGCTGTTTCATCGATATGGATATGCTTACGGTAGGTATGAACGGCAAAGGATTCGTAGGCTTGGGCGGATGCAATGAGGAAGAGTATTTTTCACAGTTTGCCCTTTGGGCTATGTTATCTTCACCCCTTATTATCGGGTGCGATGTGAGAAATGTGGACGAAACGTCTCTGAAACTGATGACAAACAAGGATGTCATTGCGATAAATCAGGACCCTGCCTGCCGTCAGCCGTTTAAGATAAACGAAAATATTTGGGCACGTCATCTTGATAACGGAGATATCGCCCTTTTGGCAATAAACGAAACCGATAACGAACTTTGGGCACCGTTTATCGCCTTTGCGGATCTGGGCATTGAGGGCAAAAAACTTGAAATGACCGACTTGCGCACAGGGGAGAACTTCACCCTTGAAGACGGTTCCTGCGACCCGATGCCCTGTTTCAGAGGGCTTGCACCCCATGCTTCGAAGATGTTCAGGTGCAGGATAATTGGATAACAAGTGCAAATGTTGCGGAAAGGACCTCACTTCCCTTGACGTAGGCGCAACGAAAAAGTTTATCAACCGAGGTGCGGAGGAGTTTATGTGCATACCGTGCCTGTGCGATTTCTTTAAAGTTTCCGAAGAGTTGCTTATGAAAAAGATCGAGGAATTTAAAGCGTCGGGGTGTACGCTGTTTTAAAGAATAACAAAACCCGAAATTCAAAGTCGAATTTCGGGTTTTCTATACAGATTGGCAGTTTAAAAAAGCGTTGTTTTATGGGGGCAGATGAGGGTGGCGTTCTTCTGCCGTATGAGAATAAGATGTTTTGTATTCCCCAAAAATTATCCTGTACCGTGTTTAAAATAATATCTTGCGGCAGGTTTAATATACTTATCGGTGCTTGGGTTGGGCGAGATTGAAGATTCGGATAAAAAAGTGCGGAGATAAAAAGGGCACATAAATATACAAAAAGGTTCGCTTTTTCGGCGAACCTTTTGTTTAGTTGCTTATTCTTTTTATGTCGGCACCTAAATTTTGCAGTTTTTCCACTATTTTTTCATAGCCTCTGTCAATATAGTGCACGCCTGTAACGGTGGTGGTGCCCTCTGCCATAAGACCTGCCACGATCAGTGCGGCTCCGCCTCGCAGATCAAGTGCTTCCACTTTTTCGCCGTGAAGTTTTTCCACGCCCGTTATGGTGGCTACCATATCGTTGTAGTCGTTGTCCGAGCCCATTTTGCGTAATTCGTCCAAATGACGGTAACGCTGTTCGAAAATAGTTTCCGTTATAACGCTCGTACCGTTGGCGGTTGCCATAAGCGCCGAAAAAGGCTGTTGCAAGTCGGTGGGGAAACCGGGGTAACCCATCGTCTTCACTCGTACCGCTTTCGGACGGCGGTTAAGGGGAACAACGCTTAAAGTGTCTTCGCCCTCGTCAACGGTGTATCCTGCTTCGTTGAGTTTTGCCGAAAGGGATTCCATATGGGTGGGAATGCAGTTCTTTATTTTTATGTCGCTGTTGGTGGCGGCGGATATTATCATCCAAGTGCCAGTTTCTATTTGGTCGGGTATAAGAGTGTAGTTGCAGGAAGACAGTTTTTTTACGCCCGTTATTCTTATGGCTTCCGTGCCTGCACCTTTTATTTTTGCGCCCATATTGTTGAGGAAGTTGGCAACGTCGATAACGTGAGGTTCTCGGGCACAGTTGAATATGGTGGTCATACCCTCTGCCTTAACGGCGGCAAGCATAATATTTATCGTTGCGCCTACGGAAGCAACGTCAAGGTAAATTTCGGCACCTTTAAGTTTGGGAGCGGTAATTTCCACCGCACTGCCCGTTTTTACAGTTGCGCCCAAGGCTGAAAAGCCTTTGAGATGCAGGTCAATGGGGCGTTTGCCGATATAGCATCCTCCCTGCGGAGGAATAACGGCGTGACCGAAACGCCCGAGAAGCGCACCCATTAAGTAATAAGAAGCACGCATTTTCCTTGTAAGAGACTCGTCGGGACATTCATCCCTTACGCCCGAGGGATCTACCGTGATCTGACCGGGGACGGAAAGGTCCACCTTTGCACCCATATTGCGTATGGTTTCGGCAATGACGTTTACGTCTTCGATTTCGGGAATATTATCTATAACACATATGCCGTCGGAAAGCAGTGCGGCGGGGATTATGGCAACGGCGGCGTTTTTGGCACCGCTCACGTAAACTTCCCCCTGCATTTTCTTTCCGCCGTTAATAAGCAATTTTTCCAAAGTTATGTTTTTTCGCAAAAGATTGCGAAAATCCTCCTGATTTTACTTTCACGCAATCTATTGTACCATTTTTAAAGTTTTTATGCAATAACTTTTTCTTTGAAATATAAAATTTTTGCACAAAGTCCAAAAAACGGTTGACAAAAAAACGGATTTCTGCTACACTTGACAAATGTATCAAAGTGTATTATGGGGCAAAGTACGCACATTAAATTGTGGGTAAGGGAAGTTGTCCCTGTTTTACGGCATTTTTGCTCATTTTGCACCTTGAACGAAAAAAACAACTTAGGAGAGTGAACGTATGCTTCATAAGGTTTTGAACCCGGCAGAAACCGCCAAGGAAGACAGACTGTCGTTTGCCGAGATCGATGCGGCGTTGGAAATGCCCGATCTTATTGAGATCCAAAAAAATTCCTACGAGAAGTTTATCACGGAAGATTTGGGACCCATAGTAAGGGATTTTTCGCCTATTGACGATTTTTCGGGAACAATGAGTTTGGAGTTCCTTGATTGTTATCTTGATAAATCACCCAAGTATTCCATTGAGGAATGTAAGGACAGGGACGTTACTTATGCCGCACCTATGCGAGTAAAGGTGCGCCTCACCCTTAAAAACGAGGACGGTACCGTAAAGGAAATACTTGAACAGGACGTATTTATGGGCGATTTCCCGCTTATGACGCCTACGGGAACCTTTATTATAAACGGTGCAGAACGTGTTATCGCATCACAGCTTGTCCGTTCACCCGGCAGTTATTTCAGCGATGACAAACAGGCAGGTAAATTCCAGTACACAGCCACACTTATACCCAACAGAGGTGCGTGGATGGAATTTGAAATAGACAATGCCAATATTTTCTCCGTTAAGGTGGACAGGAGCAGGAAAGTAAGCATTACCGCATTGCTCAGGGGTCTCGGTTTCGGCACGGATGAGCAAATAACCGAACTTTTGGGAGAAAGCGAAGTGCTTTCCGCTACTCTTGAACACGACCACCAGATGAATATCAATACGGAACTTGACGGTCTTATTGAAATGTACAAGCGTATCCGTCCCGGTGAAAATGCCGAGGAAAGAGTTATGCGCGACAGGCTCAATTCAAGTTTCTTCGAGAGCAGACATTATGATCTTGCAAGAGTGGGAAGATATAAATTCAACAAAAAACTTGCTCTTGCTTCAAGAATAGAAAATTGCATAGCCGAAGAGGATATCGTTTCCCCTGACGGCGAGTTGCTTCTTCAAAAGGGTGAGTTAATCGATCACGACAAGGCGTACGAGATACAGAACGCCGGTGTTATGACCGTAAAACTTAAAATAACCCTTAAAAACGATGCGGGCGAAGACGAAGTTAAGACCGTAAGAGTTATGTCCAACGGCTTTATCGACCCCAAACCCTATCTTAACTTCGACCCCAAAGAAGTGGGCATTAAGGAATACGTACATTACGATTCTTTGATGAAAGTTCTTTCGGAGTGCTCCACGGACGAGCAGATCAAGGCTCGCCTTGTTGCGGATATGGCTGAACTTTCACCCGACCACCTTTATATGTCGGATATCGTGGCAAGCATCAACTATATTATAACTCTTTGTCAAGGTCACGGCGAAGTGGACGATATCGACCACTTGGGCAACAGACGTGTACGTTGCTGCGGTGAACTTTTGCAAAATCAGTTGCGTGTGGGCCTTTCGAGAATGGAAAGAGTTATCCGTGAGAGGATGACAAGTCAGAGCGCTGACAATATTTCCCCTGCTTCACTTATAAATATACGTCCCGTAAGTGCGGTTATCAGAGAATTCTTCGGTTCTTCACAGCTTTCACAGTTTATGGACCAGAACAACCCCCTTGCGGAACTTACTCACAAGCGCCGTCTTTCGGCACTCGGTCCCGGCGGTCTTAACCGTGACCGTCCCGCATTCGAAGTACGTGACGTTCACCATTCCCACTACGGCAGAATGTGCCCCATTGAGACGCCCGAAGGTAAAAACATCGGTCTTATCGGTTCTCTTGCAACGTATGCCCGTATAAATGAATACGGCTTTATGGAATCTCCGTACAGGAAAGTTGATAAGGAAAACGGCGTTGTTACAAACGAAGTCGTTTTCCTTGCCGCCGATGACGAAGACAGATACATTATCGCACAGGCAAACGAGCCTATTACTCCCGACGGTCACTTTGTAAACAGAATAGTTTCGGCACGTAATAAGGACGATTTCCTGCGAGTTGATATTTCACAGGTAGATTACATCGACGTTTCGCCCAAACAGGTTGTGTCGGTTGCTACCGCTATGATACCTTTCCTTGAAAACGATGACGCATCCCGTGCTCTTATGGGTGCGAACATGCAACGTCAGGCAGTACCCCTGCTCCGTACGGAAGCACCTATCGTAGGAACGGGTATCGAATACAAAGCCGCAAGGGATTCGGGAGTTTCGGTACTTTCCAAAGGTCCCGGTACGGTTAAGTACGTGGATGCAAACAAAGTTATCGTGCTCCACGACGACGGCGAAGAAGTTACTTACGAATTGCTTAAATACCGCCGTTCAAACCAAGGTACCTGCATAAATCAGGTTCCCATAGTAAGCAAGGGACAGAGAGTAGAATACAAGACCACTCTTGCAGACGGTCCCTCCACTTCCGACGGTGAACTTTCCCTCGGCCGTAACATCATTATCGGATTTACGCCTTGGAACGGTTATAACTACGAGGACGCTATGCTCATTTCCGAGCGCCTCGCACGTGACGATATCTTCACCACCGTGCATATTGAGGAATACGAGTGTGAGGCAAGGGATACCAAACTCGGACCCGAAGAAATCACTCACGATATTCCCAACGTCGGCGAAGATATGCGCCGTAACCTTGACGAAGAGGGTATTATCCGCATAGGTGCGGAAGTACACTCCGGTGACATCCTTGTAGGTAAAGTAACTCCCAAGGGTGAAACCGACGTTACCGCAGAAGAAAGATTGCTTCACGCAATATTCTCCAACAACGCCAAGGAAGTAAGAGATACTTCACTCCGTGCACCTCACGGTGAGGGCGGTGTAGTTGTGGATATTAAAATATTCACCCGTGAAAATAAGGATGAGCTCGCCCCCGGCGTAAACAAAATGGTTCGTGTTTACCTTGCACAGAAACGTAAAGTTCACGCAGGTGACAAAATGGCGGGACGCCACGGAAACAAGGGTGTTATTTCTCGAGTTCTTCCCGAGGAAGATATGCCTTTCCTTCCCGACGGCACGCCTTTGCAGATATGCTTGAACCCCTTGGGCGTTCCTTCGCGAATGAACGTAGGACAGGTTCTTGAAGTACATTTGGGTATCGCCGCAAAGAAACTCGGCATCAAGATTGCCACTCCCGTATTCGACGGTGCTCACGAAAAAGAAATAGAGAAACTTTCGCTTGCTTCCAAGTTCCTTGAAAAGATAGATACTTTGCTTACGTTTGCCACAAGGCTCCGCTCCACGGCGGATATACCCGTTGTTGACGGATCTCTCGGACATACGACAGGTCAGCTTTTGGAAATAGGC
>CAZBLS010000006.1:0-8742 GCA_964492705.1 uncultured Oscillospiraceae bacterium
CAGATGCTCTCCCAACTGAGCTATGCTCCCGTTAGCGTAGTGTATTATATTATAAACCCCGATACTTGTCAACCGATTTTTTTCATATTTTCGTTTTTTTATTCCGAAAAACCGATTTTTTGCTTTTACCCGTTAAAGCTGTTTTGCTTATTGGGGCGAATTATTCGCATTTTTGCCCTTTTCGGTATTTTCATTTGTCTTTGTACTTACCGAGCAAATATCCAAAATCCGATATATTGTATACGCAAACAAGAAACCGTATGCAACGCAGAATCATTCTCACAACACACAAACTTCGTTTTCAAACGCCAGTGCGAAGCAATTTTTTACGCAAGAAATAAAAAACTCTCCCGCGGTACAGATTTCCGCACCCGAGGAGAGTTGTTTTTTACTTTATGACCGCTCTGTGGAACACTTTTTTGCCCTTACGTATTTTAACGCCCGATTTAAGTGCATCCAAGTCGAAAAGCATTTCCGTATCGGTAACTTTTTCTTCGTTTACGGTAACACCGCCCTGCTGAACAAGACGCCTTGCTTCGCCCTTGCTTGCCACAAGACCGCAAGTAAGCATCAAATCAAGTATCTTTATTCCGTCACCTACCGCACTTTCTTCAATATACGTGGTGGGCATATCCGCATCGTTACCCTTGCCCGAGAAAAGCGCTCTGGAAACTTCTCTTGCCTTTTCCGCCTCTTCTTTGCCGTGTACGGTTTCGGTAAGTTCGTAAGCGAGAATTTCTTTTTTCTCGTTAATTCTGCTTCCGTCCCAAGAATCCATTTCTTCGATCTTTTCAAGGGGAATGAACGTAAGCATACGTATGCACTTCATTACGTCCGCATCGTCCACGTTACGCCAATACTGATAAAACTCAAAGGGTGTGGTCTTGTTTGCATCAAGCCATACTGCATTGCCTGCGGTCTTGCCCATTTTTTTGCCTTGGGAATCCGTAAGCAGGGTTATGGTCATTGCGTGAGCATCCTTGCCGAGTTTTCTCCTTATAAGTTCGGTTCCGCCCAGCATATTACTCCACTGGTCGTCACCGCCGAACTCCATATTGCAACCCATATTTTTAAACATATAGTAGAAATCGTAAGACTGCATTATCATATAGTTGAATTCAAGAAACGAAAGCCCTTTTTCCATACGCTGTTTATAGCATTCCGCACGGAGCATATTGTTTACCGAGAAGCACGCACCCACTTCACGCAAAAGGTCAACGTAGTTGAGTTTAAGGAGCCAATCGGCGTTATTTACCATTGTCGCCTTGCCCTCACCGAATTCTATAAACCTTTCCATCTGCCTCTTGAAGCACGCCGCATTGCGGTCTATATCCTCTTTGGTAAGCATCTTACGCATATCCGTTCTGCCCGACGGGTCACCTATCATCGTCGTTCCTCCGCCGATAAGCGCAATGGGTTTGTTACCTGCCTGCTGTAATCTCTTCATAAGGGTAAGCGCCATAAAGTGACCTGCCGTAAGGCTGTCGGCGGTACAGTCAAAACCTATATAAAACGTCGCTTTACCGGCATTTATCATTTCCCTTATTTCATTTTCGTCCGTGACTTGTGCAATAAGTCCTCGGGCTTTGAGTTCTTCGTAAATTCCCATAAAATTCCCTCCAAAAACAAAAATCCTCCGTCCGCAAAACTGCGGACAGAGGACGAACGGTCAGTCGTGTTACCACCCCTGCTTCAAGACCGTCTCACGGCGGTCTCCTTAAAGTGCCTTTGCACTCAACGCTGTATCGGGCGCACCCGTTTGCCCTACTGCCGTTTCAGGCAAATGCTCGGGAACGTATTCGCACAAAACCGCTTGCATTCTCTCACCTGCCGAACGCTCTCTGAAAAGCCGTATTCGCACTACTTTTTTCCCTCATCGCACATATTTTAAACAATTCTATCATATTTTTACCGCAAAATCAAGCACTTTTTGCACCGTTTGTCCGCCTTTCGCCTTTTATTTAATGATTTTCCTTGATTTTTACCGCAATAAATGGTAAAATAGATGCATATATTTTAACTTGACAAATACTGTTTTCGGAGAATATAAAATGGACAATGTTAAACTGACCCGTAAAAACGGCGTGCTTAAAATCGATATCGACGGCCGTCTTTACGAACCTCTTTCCTTTAAATCTTTCCGTCCCACAAAAAGAAATATTTCCGACTTTTCAAAAGCTGGAGTAAAACTTTTCAGCATACTTTCCAGCGGAATGATAAGTTTGTTGGAAGTCCCCTATTCCCTTTACGGCGAAAGTTGGCTGGACGATGAGGTTTACGATTTTGGACCTGTTGACAGGCAAATAGAGCTTTTTTTGTCCAACGCCCCCGAGGGTTATTTTGCCCTGATGATCCAACTTGACACTCGCCCTTGGTATACGGAAAAGCACGGTGTTCCCTACACGTTCACTTCCCTTTCCCAAACCGCCGCCGACAGGCAGTGGCGTGAACTTGCTTCAAAATACCTTAAAGCGATGATCCGTCACACGGAAGAAAAATACGGTGACAGATTTTACGGCTACTTTATGCTTTGCGGTTTTACCACCGAATGGTTCAGCCATTTTGACGAAGAAGCGCCCTCTCCCATAAAAGAAGAAGCCTACCGTGAATATAAAAACGATCAAAACGCCCTTATCCCCGATAAAGAAATATTGGATATTTTGCCCAACGGCGCATTTATGCCCGAGGAAACACGGGAAGAAGTGTCTTCATACCGCCGTTTTCACGCCGAACTTATTGCGGACACCGTTCTCTATTTTGCAAAAGAAGCCCAGAGCGTACTTAATCACAAAAAACTCCTCGGAGTATACTTCGGCTATCTGTTTGAACTTGTAGGTTCTCGGCTTTGGAACGACGGACATCTTGCCTACGAAAAAGTGTTTACTTCCCCCGATATCGATATGATATCTTCCCCATCTTCCTACGCTTTCCGCAGCACGGAATCGGTAAGTGCGTTTATGGTTACCTACAACACGCTTGACCTGCACAACAAACTTTATTACCTTGAATTTGACCATATAACTCACCTTGCTCCGCCTGACGTGGACGGAATTTTAATTCCCGGCGGAGACAGCAAACTTCCCGACCTCACGCATACGTTAAACGTTATGCAACGCGACTTTATGCTCTGCATTTCAAAAGGTGCCGCTCTTTGGTGGTTCGATATGTTTGAGGGTTGGTTCTATTCCGACGAAATGATGCAATCGATAAAGCAAATGACGGAAATTTCGGAAAAGTATTCCGAAACAGAACAGCACAGTGTAAGTGAAATTGCCGTTATAGCATCGGGACGGGATCTGTATTCGGTCAACAAAAACAGTTCACTTAACGACCTTTGCCTGGGATTGCAACGGGAGGGTCTTGCCCGTATGGGTGCACCGTACGACGTTTTCTCCCTTTGCGATATTTTAAATACCGACTTTTCACGCTATAAACTTGTGATTTTCCTTGACGCTTTCGAACCGGACAGTTCTTTCAGGGAATTTGCCGAAAAATTAAAGTCGGACGGCAGAACGCTTTTGTGGCTGTACGCTCCCGACTATGTGAAAAACGGAATTTCCGGTATACAGCAGATGACGGATATAAACGTTGTTAGACTTATCGGCGACGAAGATACGGTGAACACTCACCAAGGCAAACTCAAATTCGAGCATCTTCCTCAACCCCGTTTCTTTATTGAAGACGGTGACGTACTTCCTTTGGGTATTTACAATAACACCGAAAAAGTCGCTATCGGCGCAAAAAGATTCGGCGGATACACAAGCGTGTACAGTGCAGTCGGAAATCTTGACGGCGGAACGCTAAGAGAAATCGCACGCAATGCAGGTGTTAAAATATATTCCGAAGACTGTCCCGTTTACGTAAACAGCCTGTTTTTGGGAGTATATAATTTGGAAGATACCGTCATTTTCTGCGACGACGGCACTTACATTGATGTTTTTACAAATACGGTGTACGTTAGCGAAAACGGAAAAATGCATTTGCCTGCGGGAAAATTTGCTTCAAAATTACTTGTAAAGGAAATAAACAAATGAGCATCTGGGATAACTACGGCATAAGTAAAGAACTTGTCGGCAGAGCAAACGAAATAGAAAAAGAATGTGCGGAAGAATTTAAGAATATAGAACGCATACAGGAAGAAAATCAACTTTGGGTGCTTGACTGCTTCCGTCAGGAAAAGATAGTTCCCTCGCATTTTGCCCCCTCATTCGGCTACGGCTATGACGATATAGGCAGAGATAAACTTGCCTCGCTTTTCGCACGGGTATTCAAAGCGGAAAAAGCCATTGTGCGTCCGCAGATCGCTTCGGGCACACACGCACTCGCCCTCGCATTGCAGGGAATAACAAAGAAAGGTTCCCGTATTCTTTCCGCATCGGGTACGCCCTATGACACCCTTGAAAGCATAATCGGGCACAAGGAATATATTGAGGGTTCCCTTTGCGATATGGGTGCGGTATATTCCGAACTTCCCTTAAAGGACGGTCATATGGACTTTGACCTTTTGGGCGAAAAAGCAAAAAATGCGGATATAGTTATGTTACAGCGTTCAAGAGGGTATCAGGACCGACCAAGTCTTTTAATTGAGAACATTGCCCGTGCGACGGAAATTATCCGTTCTGTCAATCCCGATGCGATAATTTTTACCGATAACTGCTACGGCGAATTTACCGAAACAAAAGAGCCTATTGAGGCAGGATCGGATATTGCGGTAGGTTCGCTTATTAAAAACGCAGGAGGCGGAATTGCTCCCACAGGTGCGTATATCGTAGGTCGCAGTGACCTTATAGAACGCATAGAATACCGTATGACCGCTCCCGGCATAGGCGGAGAAGTGGGCAGTTACGCCGCAAGTTATCTTCCTTTTTTCCAAGGTCTGTTCCTTGCACCCCAAACGGTTGCGCAGTCCCTTAAAGGCGCAGTATTTACAAGCAGAATGCTTACGGATTTCGGATATTCCGCATCACCTGCACCCGACGAAAAACGGGGCTGTATAATTCAGTCAGTGCGTCTCGGCAACAGAGAGAAACTTATAAATATGTGCCGTAAAATCCAAGAATGTTCCCCCGTGGATTCTTTTGTAACTCCCGAGCCTTGGGCAATGCCCGGATATTCCGACGAAGTTATTATGGCGGCAGGCACGTTCGTACAAGGTGCATCCGTGGAACTTTCCGCCGATGCGCCCATAAGAGAACCGTACGTACTTTATATGCAAGGCGGTCTTGTATACCACCAAGTTAAAGTTGCGATCCTCTCCGCACTGCAAAGTATGGGCAGAGGAGATATTTAGGAGGTCTTTATGAAAAACACCGTTACCTGCGCTAACGTACTTATCCCGAAAAAGAACGTGGATCTGTACAAATACTCCTGTGTTGCCTGCGATCAGTTTACGGGCGACGGAGAATATTGGAAGAGTGTGGAAGAAACAGTAGGCAATGCGCCCTCTGCGCTTAAAATGATTTTTCCCGAAATTTATTTAAGCAACGACAATTCCGACCGCACAAACAGTATTAACTCTGCGATGAAAGAATATTTGGAAAACGGCATTTTCGATACTTATACCGATGCGGTGATTTACGTAAGGCGCACGCTTGATAACGGCAAAGTCCGCCAAGGTGTCATTCTTGCGGTGGATCTTGAAGATTACAGTTACAAAAAGGACAGCCGTTCGCCTATCCGTCCAACCGAGGGCACGGTTGAGGACAGGCTTCCCCCGAGAGTTGCGGTGCGCAAAAATGCGCCACTTGAACTCCCCCACGTAATGCTTCTTATTGACGACAAGAGCAAGAGTATTATAGAACCTCTTGAAAATGCTCCGAAAACCGAGATATATTCCACGCCCCTTATGATGAACGGCGGAAGTATAGAGGGTTTTCTGCTTGAAAAATCTATACGGGACGGGTTGCTTAACAAAATAAACTGTTTGAAAACAGACGAAAATTCCCTTACGCTTGCGGTAGGTGACGGAAACCATTCTCTCGCCACGGCAAAAAAATGTTGGGAAGATATAAAATCCTCTCTTACGGAAGAAGAAGCGGAAGATCACCCTGCACGGTATGCCCTGTGCGAAGTTGTCAATCTTCACGATTCTTCTTTGGAATTTGAGCCTATACACCGTATTCTCTATAAAACCGACAGGAGTGCATTTGAAGAATTTCTCAAAAAACATTCTTCTCCCGACGGGCAGGAAATTACCGTTATTTTCGGCAAAGAAAAGAAAATTTTCCGCCTTAACCCCACGCACACTCTTACCGTAGGCACAGTGCAAAATCTTATTGATGAGTTTTTAAACAAAAACTGCGGAGAAGTTGATTATATTCACGAACCGGAGCAGGTGGAAAAGAATGCAATGCAACAAAATGCGGTAGGCATACTTGTTCCCTGCATAGATAAATCCGACCTGTTCCCCTCGGTTGAAGCAAACGGTCCGTTGCCGAGAAAAACTTTTTCTATGGGAATGGGCAAAGACAAGCGCTATTACCTTGAAGCAAGGAAAATTAAATAAAGGAAGAAAAGAAATGATCAAAGTTGCAAAATTCGGAGGCAGTTCCCTTGCCGACGGAACACAGTTTCAAAAAGTAAAAAAAATCATAAAGGCCGACGGTTCACGCAAATTCGTAGTACCTTCCGCACCCGGCAAACGTTTTAAAGGTGACGACAAGGTTACCGACCTTTTGTACAAGTGCTACGCTCTTGCCTGTGCCGGGCAGGACACAAGCGAAGTTTTCGAAAGTATTACTCAGCGCTACGTGAGCATAAAGGAAGAACTCGGTCTTAAATACGACATTGCAAAAACCGTTGCTGAAATCAAAAAGAGAGTGGACAGCGGAGCAAGTATAGACTACACCGCTTCAAGGGGCGAATACCTTAACGGTCTGCTTTTGGCGGAATACCTGAATATTCCCTTTATCGATGCAGCCGAAACGGTGCTCTTTAACACATTCGGCGTACTTGATACCGAAAAGACAAATTCCGTTATGGGCAAGGCTCTTGCAAAGGCAGGTTCTGCGGTAATTCCCGGTTTTTACGGTTCTATGCCCGACGGCAGTATCAAAACTTTCTCCCGCGGGGGAAGCGATATTACAGGTTCACTTGTTGCCCGTGCCGTTAAAGCGGATTTATACGAAAATTGGACCGACGTTTCGGGATTTATGGTTGCAGACCCCACGATAGTTCCCGACACGAAAGTTATCGAATGCATAACATACAAAGAACTTCGCGAACTTTCCTATATGGGTGCGGCTGTTCTGCACCAAGATGCGGTATTCCCCGTTGCGCAAAGCGGTATCCCCATAAACATTCGCAACACCAACGATCCCGATGCGGCAGGCACTATGATAGTAAGTACGTTAAACGACGGCAATTCAAGCGATATGACAATAACGGGAATTGCAGGGCGTACGGGTTACTGCGTTATTACCATTGAAAAGAATATGATGAACAGCGAACTCGGTATCGGCAGAAGATTTTTGGAGATATTCGAGCGCAACAATATTCTGTTTGAACATCTTCCCAGCGGTGTGGACACTATGTCCGTTGTGCTTAATACCAAGGCAATACAGGGAAAACTTGAAAACGTTCTCTCCGCTATCAGGGATGAGCTCCACCCCGATTCCATTGATTTTGTTCCCGACCTTGCCCTTTTGGCAGTTGTGGGACACAAAATGGCAAGTGCTTCGGGCACAGCGGCGAAAATATTCGGTGCTCTCGGAAAAGAGGGTATAAACATCCGCACTATCGACCAAGGTTCAAGTGAAATCAACATCATTATCGGTGTGGACGAATGTAATTTGGAAAAGAGCATCCGTGCCATTTACGATGCATTCAGGTAAAATGAAAAAGAAAATACTTTTTATCATCAGCGCCACACTTGTTGTGGCGTTATGCCTACCTGTTTTTTACTGCGAAATCACCGTTGACGGAAATATGTACTGCGCTCCCTCTTATCCCCGTGAAGATATTTCCTATCTTTTGGACGGAAGAGAACTGACGGAAGATGATTACAAGCTTATTTTCTATCAAACGGGTCTTGGAAAACGCAGTACGGACGAACTTCTCGGTTCGGGCAAAAGCGAAATTATACTTGAATATCAAAATGATTTTATGTCCGATAAAAACGTTAAGTGTATTCGAGAAGTGATTACCACCTGTATGGAATATACTGTAAACGACGAAAATATTCCAACGGCGGGCTTTATGCTCGCTCCCTATAAAAAGGGCTACGTTTTTGCTATGCTTTCAAGCCACACACTTGGGTTAAGGCACGGCCACGCAGGTTTGGTCACCGACGTAAACCGAGTTTTGGAAGCGCCGATGATAGGCGTAGATTCCCGCGAGTTCACCGCCAACGAATGGCGCAGTTATCCGACATTCGTAATGTTGCGCTTAAAAGATGTTTCCGACGGTGAATTAGCCGAAATCGCCGTAAAAGCACAGGAAGATCTTACGGGGATAAAATACAATATCCTCGCAGGAATAATAAACAAGCACGGAACGGAAATTCCGCCCACTACCCACTGTGCACACCTTGTGTGGTACGCCTTTTACAACTGCGGTTACGATATCGACAAAAACGGCGGAAGAATAGTTTCCGTTACCGACATCTCCGAATGTGATAAATTTGAAGTAATTCAAATCTACGGTTTAAACCCCGACCTTTATTGGGATAGAGCAAAATAATACAAATATGCCGTAAATTCTACAAAAAAAGCGCAATATAATAAACTCCGTGGGTTTGCGAAA